>RXKI01000116.1 GCA_003962895.1 Neisseriaceae bacterium | reverse complement strand
CTATGCCTAGCTTTATGGTAAAGCTATTATTTGGACAAATGGGTGAAGAATTATTTCTGAATAGTTTGAATATATTGCCAACTAAATTAATGAATTTGAATTTCAAATTTAAATATCCTGATTTTATACAATGTATTCGGGCAATAAAAAATCAAGAGTTCTGATTGGATTACATTTGAGTGGTTAAAAGTTTAGTAAGCTTAGAATAGATGTTTGCACTTAAAGTAGAAATATTATTTATAGCTAGATATGTCATACCTATATTTAAACTATAGGTATGACACTACATCAATTTTTGCAACACAAAGCTTTGGTATGAAGAGCAATCATTAATTCTTCATTAGTTGGAATTACGCTAACTATTTTCGAGCTAGATTCATCGCTGATAATCTTATTGTTGGCATTATTTTTTTCAGAGTTTAATTTTATACCCCAAAACTGCAAATAATCACAAATTTTCTGACGAATAATTGGCGAGCGTTCACCAATTCCAGCTGTGAAAACTAGTGCATCACATCCACCAAGGCTAATGCTAAGTTGTCCAATCTCACAAGCCGCTCGGTAACAAAATAATTCCACTGCCTCAATTGCATTAGGATCATTGCTTACCAATAGTTGACGCATATCGTTACTAATATTATTTGAAACCCCTAATAATCCAGAGTCGTGATATAGTAAATGCACAACTTCTGATATAGAATAGCCTTTTTCTCCCATTAAATATGGTATTACTCCAGGATCTAGTGTGCCACAACGAGTTCCCATTACAAGACCATCTAGAGCGGTGAATCCCATTGAGCTAGCAACACTTTTGCCATGGTTAATCGCACAGATACTTGCGCCACTGCCTAGGTGTAGCGCAATAACTTTTTGATTGCCAACTTCACCTAGTTGTGAATTTAGTACAGATGATATATATTCATATGACAAACCATGAAAACCATAACGGATAACTCCATCATTAATTAGCTTTCTTGGTAAAGCAAATAATTTTGCTAGTGAACTCTGTGACATATGATAAGAAGTATCAAAGCAAACACATTGCGGTATCAAAGGATATTTTTCGGCAATTATTCTAATTGCATTTAGATTGTGAGGTTGATGTAATGGTGCTAATGTTATTAATGATTGAATTTGATCAATAATTACTTCATCGACTAACACAGGTTCTTTGAAATACAAACCACCATGGACTACACGATGTCCAACTGCAATAATTTCAGTAGTATCATTAACAAATGTAATTAATTGTTGAAACAAGAATGAGTAATCAGTATTGGAAATAGTATCTTCTTTAATTTTCTCATTATTAGCATCAATTACTTTTAGTACCGAATGGTCTTTTTTTATGTCAACACTACCAGAGTAGAATAAATCTAGATTATTATCTTCAATACCAAATAAAGAAAATTTAATACTTGAAGAACCTGCATTGATAGTTAGTATTGCTTTTTTCATTAGTTATATTTTCTTCTAGCATAAACAAGTGCTAATAAACTAGAGTATTTGCGAGATGCTACATCACTACCTCGGCTAGTTAAGATAATTGGCACTTTAGCACCTAAAACTACACCAGCAGCTTCCATTTTAGACATATAAGTCATTTGTTTATACAGTAAATTACCTGATTCAATATCTGGTACTACGATAATATCTGCTTTACCTGCAACATTTGATTTTATCCCTTTAATCTGTGCAGCTTCAACAGAAATAGCATTATCGAAAGCTAATGGACCGTCTAAAACGCCACCTGTAATTTGTCCTCTATCAGACATTTTACATAAAGCAGCCGCATCAAGAGTCGAAGTGATTTTTGGGTTAATGGTTTCTACTGCAGATACAATAGCAACTTTAGGAGTACCCATGTCTAGAGCGTTAAATAAATCAATTGAATTTTGAATTATATCAGCTTTTTCCTCTAAATTAGGAAATAAATTAATAGCGGCATCAGTTAGAAATAATGGTCTCTCATATCCATCTAACTCAATGGCAAACACATGACTCATGCGTCTTTCTGTACGTATTCCACTTTGTCGATTAACTACTGCTGACATTAATTCATCAGAATGTAATTTGCCTTTCATTATAGCTTCAACTTTTCCAGTTCTTGCTAATTCAACGGCAATTGTTGCAGCTTCATGGCTATGAACTGTATCAATTAATTGGTATTTACTAATATCTACATTTGATTTTTGTGCCGCTTCATTAATTTTTTGTTTTGGACCAATTAATATTGGGATCATGATACCATCTTCTGCAGCTGCAACTGCACCACTAATTGATAATTCATCTACAGGGTGTACAATTGCTGTAATCAATGGATCCATATTTTCTCTGAGTAAGAGTAGTTTTTTAAGTAATACATTGTTTTGCTTAACTAGTGATACCTCTGGCATAACAATACGTTCACGCTTTACTTTATTCGTTGGTGCAATTACCGTAGATACGCCACTAATAGCTACTTTACCATCTTGAGTAGTACATTTGCATTCAAACTCAATAATATTTTTATCATCTCGTTTATTAATGGCAGTTACCGAGACTGTAACTACATCATTAACTCTTACTGGGCTAGAAAATTTCAATGTTTGCCCTAAGTATATTGTTCCTGGTCCAGGTAATGAAGTTCCAAGTAAAGTAGAGAATAAAGATGCTCCCCACATTCCATGGGCAATAACACCGTGAAACATGTCATCATTTGCAAATTCAACATCAACGTGAGCAGGATTAACATCTCCAGAAACTATGGCAAATAGTTCGATATCTTTTGCAGTTAAGGTGTGTTGTAATGATGATGTGTCGCCAATTGATATTTCAGAGTAAATTTTATTTTCAATATATTCCATTGTATTTCCCTATAGTTTATTTCAATAATATCGTTGTTAGAGTAATTTTTGTTTCTTATCCCATTAAGAAATAGCCAGCATCTACGTAGATAACTTGTCCAGTCATTCCGCTAGATAAATTACTAATTAAAAATGCACTTAAATTTCCAACTTCATCATTAGTAACGATGCGTTTCATTGGACTATTTAGTTCTGCCTGCTTAATTAATTCATCAAAGTCAGCAATTCCACCTGCCGCTCTGGTGGCAATTGGTCCTGCAGAAATTGCGTAGACGCGAATATTATATTCAGCTAATTCAGCTGCTAGATATGCAACACTGCTTTCTAAACAAGCTTTGATCGGACCCATAATTCCATAATTTTTTATTACGCGTTCAGCACCAATATAACTCATTGTAATTATACTGCCGCCATTATTCATGATTTTCTGAGCATTTCTACAGCATGATATTAATGAATAACAAGAGACATGCATGCTACTAATGAAGCCTTCAGCACTGCAATCAACTACTTTACCATGTAGGCTATCTTTGTCGGCAAATGCCATTGAGTGGATCACAAAATCAATATTGCCAAATTGATTTCTAACATACTCAAATAATTTTTCCATACTATTTTCATCTGTGTAATTGAATTCCACTAGATTAATATTACCAAGTTTATCGCATGCAGTTTTTACATATTGTAGTGATTTGGGAGATTGGTAGGTTCCAATTATATTTGTACAGCCGTTTTCATATAAGGCATTTAAACATCCATAAGCAATGCTTGATTCATTGGCTAATCCAATAATTAACCCTTTTTTGCCAGACAAATTTTTAATGTTCATTTATGTATCCTTTGTAAAATATCAGTGTTTTCCATAAGGGTATTTTACACCCGTTAGCTATTTAATGACTAATATATTAATTGACTCATTGATGAAGATTAAAATATTAGCTGATATTATTGATATTCTATTTTGGGCTATAGTTATAAAAATAGGCCAGCAAATTTGCTAGCCTATTTTAGTAAACCATTTGATTATATTAAACTATCGCTTCTTTACTTAATTCTTGCATAGCTTTTGTCAATGGTTTAACAAATAAGAAGAATATAATTGCTAAAACCGTTGCACTTATACCAACGTATGCAAATAGAGTTTGGTAACCATGTAAAACATCTAAATTGTTTGTAACATGCTCTTCATCAACTGTGGCAAATCCAGCTAATAATCCACCTACTTTTTGACCAACAGCAGTGGTTACAAACCACACAGCTTGGGCAAATCCACCTAATCGTGCTGGAATTAATTTTGATACCATTGATAAACCAATAGCAGAGATTAGTAACTCACCTAGAGAATACAAACCATAGCCAAGGAACAACCAAAGCATAGATACTTTACCTTGATCATCATGTAAGTAGCACGTTACTGCTAATAAGACATAAGCTAAACCACATACTAGTAAACCACCGGCAAATTTTGTTGGAATTGAGATTGGTTTACCTTTATTTTCAGAGTTTACATACCATACAGCTAAAATTGGTGATAGCAAGAAAATGTAGAATGGATTAAAGCTTTGCGTAACTGCAGGAGGAATTACGATACCAAGCACATCTGTTCGTACATTATGTACTGCAAATAACATCAATGAAGTTGACATTTGCATATACATTACCCAGAAGAAAATTGACTGGAATAATAAGATCAATGCAATCATCATACCTTTTTTAGCAATTGCAGATTGTTTAGAGCGCACTACAAAATATAGTAATAACGTAGCAGCTCCAACAGAGAATAAAATTACTCTTGCTAAGTGAGGATTACGTAGTAATAAGCCTAAGAAATATGCAGCAACAATAGCAACAGCTGAAATAATAATCATGTATAGAGCTTTTTTAGCGCCACTACCAGTTTTACCAGTTTCGTTATCATTTTCAACAAAATATTTATGTAAAATAAAATATGATAATAAAGCAATGCCCATACCAGCACCACATAGACCGATACCAAATCCATATGAAGTTTTTTCAGCAACTATTGGAATAATAACCATACTGAAGAAGCTACCTAAGTTGATTGACATATAGAAATAAGTAAATGCAGAGTCTAGACGAGGATCATTTGGCCTGAAACAACGTTGTACGAAGTTACCAGCATTAGTTTTGAAAAATACATTACCGGCTAAAATCATGCCCATACCCCAGTAAAGCATATGTACATCTGCAGTAAATGCAAAGCTACCATAGCCAATCATTAGAAATATAATACCTAACAAGTAAGTTCTGCGTAAGCCTAATACCTTATCACCAAGTAATCCACCTATAAGCATGAATCCATATAACAATCCTGAGAATGAGCTAAATAAATCTGTAGCTTCAGATTCTTTTAAACCGAATTTTTGAATGAAAAATAGTACGGCAACCGCTTGCATACCATAGAAGGCAAAACGTTCCCAGAATTCAATGAAGAATATTGCATAGAATGCTTTTGGCATGTGCCAGAAGCCACTTTTCTCTTGGTGTATTGCTGCAGTTGACATATTTTACGTTCCCCCAAATTGCAGAATTATTTAACTTAACATTGAAAGCAAATTGTAACATGCAAATAATACATTACTTTGTTAAATAGATTGTGCATTGCAACAGGGTGTTATGTGGAATTGTTAAGTAGTTTCTGATGGTTATAATATAAATAGTTACTCAACTAGAGCAAAAAAGTTCTATCGTTTGTTGCAAAACCGCACCAATTACTTGAATTAATGCCTTTGCTAAATCCGATGACTTTAAATAAATCACCCATTTCATTATTGGCAATCAGCTTATTTACTTGATTAGATATTTTTAGATATTGTTCATTAGATAATTCACTGTGTAGCTGCGTCATTAACTCAGTTAATCCACAGTTTATTAAAAAATTCCCTTGGGTGGTATAACCAATTAATTCCAACTCTGCATCTATTGCACTATTAGCAATCAGACTAAAATTTACACTAGCAGTTATATCAATTAATCCAGGATAAACTAGCACTGAATCCATAACTTGCTGGCGAAAGAATCCACGTAAGCTACCACGTGCTTTTTGTGGGTGATAATATTCTTGTTGCCCTGCTCCATAATCAATGAAAATTGCAGCACCATGGTTAATCGTCTTGGCTATAGTTTGCATAAAAATTTGGTTGATACTATGTATTTCGGTTAAATAATCGTGGTAATCATAATTTAGAGTTTTGCAGATGTCTTGAGTAGTATTACTTAGCTCACAGTCACGATAGACAAAGTGATTATTTTCATAGCCAACTCCAACACCGATTATCTTACCATCAGCATAGCGAATCAAATCACATGGCTGAGCGTCTAAAACCTCATTCGCGATCATTACGCCATTAAATGTTTCTGGTAATGTATCAAGCCAAATTACTTTATCTAAATATTGTGGTACTTTTTGTTTGATAGTTTCTAGTTGCCAATTCTTTAGGTTTGCACTTAACTCTAGAATATAGTATTTATTTATGTTTTCGCCACTACTGATTAATATATCAGCTGCCAATTTACCATTACCAGCACCAAATTCAAGGATTGATTTCTCAACACCAAAGCTAAAAATTTCCATAATTTGTTTAGCTAACAAAAAGCCAAATATATTAGAAATTAGAGGTGCAGTTACGAAATCCCCTGAAGCGCCAAACTTGAATAAGTCATTGGAATAATAACCAAGCTCAGGGTAATATAAAGCAAGCTCCATATAGCGACTAAAACTAATTACACCACCATTTTTATCTATTTCATTGATTATTATTTCTTGAAGTTCTTTACTAAGTTGTACTTCCTCAGGCGTTAGATTTTTAAAAATATCAGGTGTATTATTCATCATCTTCTGTACTCTTGTTTTTCATTTTTTTGGTTAACACTTCTTCGCGAGGTACTGCTAATTTCCAGTTATACCACCAGTCTTGGGTATACAATTTAGCTAACGCTGGATTATCACGAATTATTAATACATTCTCGGCATTTTTCTCTTCGGCTGCTTTGGTAAAATTAAATGACCCTGTAATGACAGTTTTATCATCAATTATCATTACTTTGTCGTGGTAGATTGCATATTTAATAGCAATACGCATATCAAAGCCTTGATTTGCAAAGAATGTTGCTGAGCTATATTTTTGTGTGGCTTGGCTTTTATCAAGAATGATTTTTACGCTAATACCGTTATGCTTTGCTTCTAAGAGTGCATTAGCAATATCTTTGGAAGTAAAACTATATGCAGAAACTAAAATACTTTGTTTGGCTTCGTGGATTGCATTTATTACAGTTTGTGTTGCACCATTCTTTGGACTAAACGCAACCTCAATAGTGCCTGTTGCTGGTACAATAGTTGGTCTAGGCGAACCATTATAGCCAAATGTATTCTCTAGGCGCAATAAAATATCTTCATTGGCAAATACAATTCCAATGCCAAATGATGTAATACTCAGAATTAGCCAAAGATATTTTTTAATTTTCATTCAAATAAATCGTAAAATAAAATATCCCTCGATGAAAGGGATATTTGTTAATCATAATTGATTCCATTAATTATGTATTGATAAACTCAGCAGAGTAAGCTAGAGGCAACATTGTCTGTACACCAGTTGCAACAAGCACTTTGCCTGATTGGCCAGCCATGATTACACGAATTGGTTTTTTGCCACTCATCTCAGCTTCAAGTAATAATTGACGGCATTTACCACATGGAGTAATCGGGAAATCACTTTTAGTACCGGGATTAGTGTTATCAAATGTTACAGCAATAGTTTCAATCGTGAATTCACGATATAAGGCATGCAAATGACTTAGCAATTCTTGTTCAGCACATGAAGTAATCGATGTATTTTCAAAATTAGATGCTAAATGAATTTTGCCATTACTGAGTCTAGCGGCTGCGCCAACTTGAAACTTGGAGAATTGTGGATAAGCATTAGTTGTTGCAACCAATGCTTGTTCTAATAACGCTCTATCTAGTGAATTTAATTCATCTTTTGATGAATACTCTTCGTAATGAAATTCAATACTCTTTTTTTGCATTTGTTATTTCGCTATTAAATATCTACGTTTCTTGCCATTAAAGCATTACTTTCAATAAATGCACGACGAGGTTCAACTTCATCACCCATCAATGTACTGAAAATATTATCCGCAGCAATAGCATCTTCAACTGTTACACGTAATAAACGACGTACAGCTGGGTCCATTGTAGTTTCCCACAGTTGAGAAGCATTCATCTCTCCAAGACCTTTGTACCGTTGAATATTCATGCCGCGTTTCACTTCATTCATCATCCACTCTAGACCCTCAGAGAAATCTAGAACATTACGAGTATTTTCGCCACGTACGACAGTTAAATTAACTGCTTTAATCTCACGTACCAAATCTGAAGCTTTAACGATTCTTGAATAATCAGCACTTTCAATAAAATAACTATCTAAATTACTTACAACATGGTTACCATGCTCAATACGTGCTGTTTTGATGCGATAACTCTCTTTAAATTCATCAAATAAAACATCAAACTTAACTTTTTGATTAACCAATTTACTGCTTAGTAGTTCTACAGCAGCATTAGCATTTGCTTGTGTATCTAATGAAATACGCGGCAATTCTAGTAAGGCATTTAAGATTACTTTATCCGTAAATCTAGAGTGCATTTCAATTACACTACGTGCTTTTAAGAATACTCGTGCAGTATTAGCAAGACTTTCACCTTCAAGAATTGTCTCACCATCTGCAGCAAATCTAGCGTCAGTTAGAGCAAGATTTAATACGTATTGATTTAACTCATCCTCATCTTTTACGTAACGTTCATTTTTACCTTGTTTCACTTTATATAAAGGTGGTTGTGCGATATATATGTGACCACGGTCAACCAATTCAGGCATTTGACGATAGAAGAAAGTTAAGAGTAGAGTACGAATATGCGCACCATCGACATCGGCATCGGTCATGATAATGATGCGATGATAACGTAATTTATCAGGGCTATATTCGTCTTTACCAATACCTGTGCCTAATGCAGTAATAAGTGTTGCAACTTCTTGAGAAGATAACATCTTGTCAAAGCGTGCACGTTCTACATTTAAAATTTTACCTTTTAATGGCAAGATTGCTTGGTTTTTACGATCGCGTCCTTGCTTAGCTGAACCACCCGCCGAATCTCCCTCAACTAGATATAGTTCGCTATTTGCTGGGTCTTTTTCTTGGCAATCAGCTAATTTACCAGGTAAACCAAGACCATCTAACACACCTTTACGACGCGTTAATTCACGAGCTTTACGCGCTGCTTCACGAGCACGAGCTGCCTCGACAATTTTACCGCAAATAATTTTGGCATCAATTGGATTTTCAAGTAAATAAGTTTTTAGTGCATCAGCAACAATCTCTTGTACGATTGGTGAAATTTCTGATGAAACTAGTTTATCTTTTGTTTGTGATGAAAATTTAGGATCAGGTAATTTAACTGAAATTACGCAAGTCAGACCTTCGCGCATATCATCACCTGAAGTTGTTACCTTAGCTTTTTTAGCTAATTCATTTTCTTCAATATATTGATTGATCGAACGTGTCATTACTGTGCGAAGAGCTGATAAATGCGAACCACCATCACGTTGAGGAATATTATTTGTAAAACATAATACATTTTCAGAATAAGAGTCATTCCATTGCATAGCAACTTCTACACCCATACCATCTTTTTCGCCATTGCTATGGAAAATTTTTTGATGTAAAACTGTTTTGCTACGATTCATATAAGTAACAAATCCAGCCACACCGCCAGAGAATGCAAAACTTTCTTCTTTACCATTGCGTAAATCTGTAAGTATAATGTTTACGCCATTATTCAAGAATGATAATTCACGAATACGCTTAGCTAAAATTTCGTAATGATATTCAACCAGACCAAATGTTTCAGCACTTGCTAGGAATTGAACTTTTGTTCCTTTTTTGCCACTTGGCGCATCACCAATAACTTTTAGTGGAGCAACTGCATCGCCATGATTAAATTCCATCCAATGTTCTTTGCCATCACGCCAAACAGTTAGGCGTAACCATGAAGATAACGCATTTACTACCGAAACACCTACACCATGTAGACCTCCAGAAATTTTATATGAACTATCTTCACTATTATCAAATTTACCACCAGCATGAAGAACTGTCATAATTACTTCAGCGGCAGACACTCCCTCTTCAGGATGAATGTCAGTAGGAATCCCACGACCATTATCTTCAATTGAGATTGAGTTATCTTCATGAATAGCTACTTTAATAGCATTACAATGACCAGCTAACGCTTCATCAATTGCATTATCCAAAACCTCAAACACCATGTGGTGTAAACCAGTACCATCTTGTGTGTCCCCGATATACATTCCAGGACGTTTACGAACTGCATCAAGACCTTTTAGTACGCGAATACTACTACTATCATAAGTTTGCATTTGCTTTTTTTCTGTCATAATTTTTCTTTCAGCTTAGTTTTACGTATTATTTAATGATAACCAAGATAATAATGTGTTGTCAAATTCTTCTTGTTGTTCTAATTGAGGATTGTGCCCACTTTTAGAAAATAGTTTTAATTCTACATTATTAAATTTGCTGATGATTTCATTCCAAGTAAACCAAGGAGCTTGGGCAAAATCATACATACCTAGAGTTAATAAAATTGGACTATCAATGCTCTCTAACTGCTTTGTAACATTTATATCTCTGAATACTGTTCCCCAAAGATAATTTGCAATGCTAATATTCCACTGAACATTATCCCATAAAAATTGAGCATCAAAATTATAGTCGTACCAAGTTTTAGCTTTGTTTAGCAACATATAATTGATAAATACTTCGCTATTCCATGTTGAGTTAGCAGATATTTGAGTAAATTTATTTTGATCTAAATTATAGATATTTTTTCGCTCATCATCTACTAAGGTATCCCAAATTTTACTTGCACACTCCATAGATGAAGGACTTAAATTTGGTGGGGTTGCTATTACTATAACATGAGATACATTATTAGGATATTGTTTTGCATATTCTAATGCTATAAAGCCATGTCCAGAGTGACCAATGATAACAATTTTATTTAAACCTAATTTAGCACGTAATTTTTCAATATCATTAACAATGACATCTAATTCATAGGCATTATTAGTAATATTGCTCGGGTATGATTTTGCGAAACCACGATGGTCCATAAAAATTAATTGCAAATGCTTACGTAGATTTGATGAAAATGTTTTTGAATAGTATTCTGTACTACCAATTACTATTGCAGGAATACCTTTTCCCTCTATGCAATAGTTTAATCTAAACCCATCAATATTTATAAATTGAGCAATTGACATTTTAATCCTAGTATATTAAGCACGCATTGGCATAATTACATATTTGAAATCAGTTGCATTTGGCACAGTCACTAGAATGCTACGTTGGTTATCAAAAAACGCCCATTGTAAATATTCATCAGTTGTATTTTGTAATACCTCAAGTACATATGTCAAATTGATATTAACCTGTAATTCTGTATCGTGACCATATTGTACAACTAATTCATCGCGAGATTCTTCTTGTTCTTCATTACGGCAGCTAATTGTCATTAAATTAGGTTTTAGATTTAACGTCAATGTTTTTAATTTATCAATACCAATTACAGCTACACGTTGTACTGCGTGTAAAAATTCTTCACGATTTACTAGGCATAATTTATCATTTTGTACTGGAATTACGCGCGTGTAATCAGGGTATTTACCTTCTAGTATTTTGGTAATTAATTGTTTATTACCAGTTTCAAACACTACTTGAGTTGGCATGAATTTAATTGTAACAACTTCATCACTATCTTCAATCAAACGATATAGTTCTAGAATTGTTTTGCGCGGTAAAATTGAACTAATCGGATTAATTGCATTTGGTACGCCAACTTTCACAAAGCCTAAGCGATGTGCATCTGTTGCAACTAAATTTAGATCATTTTCTTTAATTTCAAACAGCATACCATTAAGGAAAATACGCGTATCATTTGCAGCCATTGAGTATTGGATTTTACCAAGTAATGTGCGTAATTCTTTTTGTGACATTGTAACAGTAGATACTACATCAGCTTGAACTTGTAATAATGGATAATGATCAGCAGGTAAGCTTTGTAATACAAATTTAGCGCGACCAGATTTCACATTTACTTTATTATCCACAAATTCTAATGTTACGTCATCACTTGGTAAAGAGCGTAAAACATCTTGAAATTTTTTACCGGGTAATGTGATTGTAAAATCTTCGCCTTCAATTTCAGAAGTAGTGAGAGTTGCTTGAATCTCTAAATCATTAGCAACGATAATTACATTATCTCCAGTTTTTTTCAAGTAAACATTAGACAATATTGGCATAGTTTGTTTTTTTTCAACAAAGCCAATTACTTGAGTTAATGGTTTTAATATTGCATCGCGCTTAAATTTGATTAACATTTTTTCTCCAATAGCTAATTTCTAATTTTGTAACATTTGTAATAATAATTTGTAATCTCGATCCACTCGCTCATCAGACTCTCGTAGTGCTGCAACTGTCTTTTGCGCATGAATCACCGTTGCGTGATCACGTCCACCAAAATTTGCACCAATTGATGGTAAACTCATTTGAGTTAATTCCTTAGCAATACTCATCGCAATTTGACGAGGACGCGTAATGTTTTGGGTGCGCTTCTTAGATAATAATTCTGATAGCTTTATTTTGTAATAGTCACAAACTGTTTTTTGAATATCATCAATTGATATTATTCGTGATTCACCCGCAATTAGCTCCATTAAGGCCTCTTTGGCTACTCCAATAGTCAGCCCAATTTTTGAAAACTTTGCGTGGTAAATAACTTTATTTAATGCGCCTTCTAATTCACGTACATTTGATTTAATATTTTGTGCGATAAAAAACGCTACTTCATCATCAAGCTCTAATTTAGCACTGCGTAATGCTTTATTTTTCAGAATCGCCACACGCATTTCTAATTCTGGCGGCTGAATCTCTACCGTTAAACCAGATGAAAAACGCGAGGTGAGCCTATCGTTTAGATTGATATTTTTAGGGTAAGTGTCACAAGTCATGATGATTTGCTTACCCTTTTCTAATAGATTATTAAAGGTGTAGAAAAATTCTTCTTGTGATTTAGTCTTGTCTCCAGCAATAAATTGAATATCATCCATCAGTAATAAATCAAGACCGTTGTAGTATTTTTTAAATGCGTCAAAACCATGGCTTTGTGAAGCTTTAACTACATCTTGAATATAATCATTAGCATGTAAATATCTAATTTTGGCTTGAGGGTTTTTCCGATGAACTTCGTTACCAATTGCTTGCATTAAATGTGTTTTACCGAGTCCTACATTTCCATAGATAAATAATGGATTATGGTTTTTATTACCTAGATCTTGTGTCACATGCATACCAATGGCTACAGCTAGCTGATTCGAATTACCACGAACAAATGTTTCAAAGGTATGTTCTTTAGTTAGCTTTGTCGAATTGTGCATTTGTTCACGACTTTGGCGCTCAGTTGGAGTTGTTTTTGCCGCAGTATTCAATGCTTTCATTTTAGAAATATCAACAGTATTATCAGATTTTGGAGATGGTTTTACTGCTGGTTTAATGTCTAATGTATTTGTGGAAGTGGTAATAGAAGTATTTTTGCTTAAATCTATCTTTGGTTTATCGTTTGAAACGACAAACTTTACTGGTGCATCACCAAAGAATTCTGGTAACAGCTTCTCTATTTTGTGCCAATATTTTTTATTCACAAAGTCATAAACTAGAGCATTAGCTGCAACTATTTCTAATATGCCATCATTTACTTGGGTTTTTAGCGTTTTTAGCCAAGTATTAAATTCTTTTTCTGTGACTATTTCAGCATCGTTTATGTAATTTAAACAAAGCTGCCATATTTCTTCAATTTGATTCATTAATTATTAATTCTCTTGTGTTTCCACCAAAATATTCAAGATTTTAGCATAAAATGTTAATGGCAGAAAAACAAAAAGCCCAGCATAAGATTGCTGGGCTTTTTAGCGAATAAAACTAATTAGTTAGCTTTATTTACTGCTTTTTTAACTGCTGTAACAGTTGCATTAGTAGCAGCGTTTAAATTGCTACTTGCATATTCAGTAACTTGAGAAGCTACTTTACTAACTGCTGACATTGCTTGGTTAGCATTGCTCATCCAGCTTTTAACTGCTTCAGAAACAGCTTGAGCTGAACTAGGGTTATATTTAGATAAACCATCAACAGAGTTTAAAGCTGCTTTTTGAGCTGCTTGAACGTTTTCTTCTGCTAATTTGCTAACTTTTGCACCAACTTCGCTAATTACTTCATAAACATCACGTGCTGAAGCAATATTTTTTTCAACTGTATTAGCTGCCATTTCGCTTACTTTAGCTGCAACTTCTTTAGCATCAGAAAGACCTGCAATGTCTTTTAATGCTTTTGTTGTATCTTCAAGAATTTGACGAGATGCTTCTAATTGAATGCGCGTTAATTTTTCTACGCTGTGGATTGATGCTGTAACTAATTCCATAGCTTTGTCAATAGCTTTTTGTGTCTCAACTTTTACTTGTTCGTTATTATTTAACATGATAACTTCCTTTTTAATATTAAGTTAATTAAACACACTAGTATATTATCTAAAATGCTTTTGTCAGAGATTATTAAGTTCTGATATAATTGGCTATATTGATAATATATTACCCCAGTCATTATTATTGTGCACTGCAACATAATTTGTCAAGTTTTTATTTTTGCATTAGTGATTTATAGGTAGAATAATGAAACAATCTAAAGAAATTAGAATCATAAAAAAATATCAAAACAGAAGGTTATATGATACTGCAACTAGTACGTATATTATTCTAGAAGATATCAAACAAATGATTGTTGAAGGTGAAACAATTAAAGTTTTGGATGTGAAAACTGGAAATAATGTGACGCGTAGTGTTTTACTCCAAATTATTTTAGATGAAGAAGTTAACTCATCTCAGATATTTCGTGATGATTTCTTGCTACAGATTATACGTTTCTATGGCAAAGCTTTTCAGCCAGCAATTAGTCCATTTCTAGAGCATAGTATGGAGATGCTTCGTCAAACACAAAAACAATTCATTTCACAAATGCGTGGTGTTAGTACTAATAAAGAACAATTAAACCAAAACCTGGAAAAATGGAAAGATTTTTGGGATGGTAATAGTGGTAATCTTCAGCAAAATATGTTTGATTACTTAACTCAGAGTACTAATCAATTTTTGCAAATTCAATCAAATATGCAAGAGCAAATACAGCATCAACGAGATAATATTATCAATATGATGACGTTTCCATTTAAAAAATAATGCCGCCGTTAGTTAGCTTATAGCTCAATAAATTAGAATTTATTTGTTATGAAAAAAATATTAATTGAAATTATTATTCAATTACTTTCGATGTTACCACTTTGTGTAATCCGAGGAATTGGCTGCTTAGTTGGTGATATTTCCTTAAAATTTTCTAAGCGAAGCGCTGCTAGGCTTCGGAAAAATTTATTAATTACTGGGTTAGCAAATCCAAGTAACATTGATGAGATGGTCAGAAAAACTGCTCATGCACAAGGTATGACATTGGTTGAGGCTTTATTAATTGCATGGCGTAAAGATAGAAAATATATTGAGTCACTTTGTAATGTTGACCAAGATAGTTTCAATTTAGTCAACGATGCTCTTGCTCGTGGCGAAAGGATCTTGTTCTTCACTCCGCACATTGGTAATTTTGAACTGGCACT
>RXKI01000057.1:16727-21307 GCA_003962895.1 Neisseriaceae bacterium | reverse complement strand
ATAAACAATACTGGTTTAAAGATGGAGAGTTTGTTAAATGTATTGTTTGAAAATCAATATAAAAAATGGTCATAGTCATTTTAAAAATAGAAGCAAGCCAGTTAAAAAAATATGGGTTAAGAGACAAGATCATTTTAATAGAATTCATAGAGCGATTTTATTTAAACCAGCAGTTGAACACTTTGATGGCGAAGTGGTTTATTACTATCATGGAGAAGTGTATGATATAAAAGAGACAGAAAACTATGTTGAAACAACAGTTGGTGGATTAAGAAATTCTATGAAAAACAATTCTCCAGCAGTAGTTTACAAAAATGGGACAAAAGAGTGGTATCGTTTTGATAAGTTACATAGAAGTGATGATTTGCCTGCTGTTGAATATTCAAATGGAGACAAAGAATGGAGACGATTCGGGCAATTACACAGATGGGTCGGACCTGCTGTGATTTTAGGAGACAAACAATACTGGTTTTTACTCGGAGAATTTATAAATCAAGATGATTTTATATAACTCTTTATTATTCTTGCAGTTGAAGTATAATACATTCGAGGAGACTTTCCATGAAAAAAGAGTATTTTTTAAAATTCGGGCATGATGATTTAATCTGGGTTGAAGAAACTTACGGACAGGTAGACGAAAAGTATAAAGCGATTCGAAGAGATTATGGCTATTGTGGATATGGAAATACACCAGAAGATGCTGTTAAAAGTTTAATTAGATATATGCAAAATGATATTAAAAAAATTGAAGAAGCCTTGTTGAAAGGTTTTGAATAAATGTATTCAATTTTAGACAAAAACGACAAAACAGTTGTTTTTAAACTACCCGCTTGTAGAAGAATTGTTTATAAGCAGGGATGTAGTTTTTATGTGAGTGTTCCTTCGATGATATTTAGATTAAGATTTGAAAAAATCAATGGCTTTTATAGATATGAACATTCAAATAGTGTTTTTTGCGATTCAAACAAATTGTATCACGTTTGTTTCCCTAACACTAGCAAAAATGGATTTGTTTGCTTGGGACAACAAGTGTATATCGCAGAAGAAAGTTTAACTAAATTTATAGATGCTTTTCTTTCTTTTTATTGGGGTCGTGAATTTAGTTCTGAAGGGTTGGGAAGCATTAATTTATATCACGAAAGTATTTTGGGAAATTTTTGTGGTTGGCAAAAAACAACAAAAGAAGATGAAAATTGGGTTCCTTCTTCTTCCGAGTTAATTAAATTTGCTGATTTGAGATGGATTAGATTTAAAAGTCTTTTTGAATATTATTGTTGTGCATCTTCTAATTTTGAAAAATTGTACAATGTTTAAGGAGATTGAAAATTAGTCTTTTTTTTAAAGATGGAGAAGAATACTGGTCAACTGTTGATGGTGGAATTGTTCACAAAGGAAACAAAGAATATAGAAACAAAGCTGGACTACTTCACCGAGATTGTGATTTTCCTGCTGTGGAATATGCAAATGGGACTAAAGAATGGTGGAAAAAAGGTGTTAGACACAGAGACTACAACATGCCAGCGATTAGATATTTTAATGGTGATTGTGAATTTTGGGTTAATGGCAAAAGACATAGAGAATATGGACCTGCTGTAGTTTATGGGAATAAACTATATTGGTTCATTAACGGAGAATTTATAAAGGAAGAAGAAAATGTATAAATTATTTTTGAATAAAAAGAAAAGATTTTGGATGAAAAACGGAAAGTATCACAGAAGCCATGACAGACCTGCTGTGGAGTATGAAAATGGAGACAAATATTGGGCAAAAGATGGTCTGAGGCATCGAGATAATGATCTACCTGCTATCGTTTATTCCAATGGAAATAAAGAATGGTGGAAAAATGGAGTTGAATTTCATATTAAAGAATATGAAAACGGAACAAAAGAATTTTATGATTTGTATAATAGATTGCACAGGTTAAACAATCCAGCAGTAATCTACTCAAATGGAGACCAAGAATATTGGGTTAAAGGAACTAGACACAGACTGGATGGACCTGCTGTAATCATTGGGAATAAGCAATACTTTTTTAAAAATGGAGAATTTATAAAATGTATTATATGACTCGGCTGAAGACAATTGAACATTGGAAGCTAAACCAAGAATATCACAGAAAAAATGACTCGCATGCCTATAGAGACATGTGGGGGAAAGTGTGGTATGTAAACGGAAAAAGACATAGAAGAAATGATCTTCCTGCGGTTGTCAAAAACGATGGTTCTCAAGAATGGTATTATACAGGAAAAAGACACAGAGAAAATGGACCTGCTGTAATTATACCTAAAAATGGCATTATTGAATATTGGTACGATGGAACTCAAATATATTATGATGAAGAGGAAAAGACTTATTACTTGGATTTTAAAAAACAAGTTTTGCATTCATTTGGCAACAAACCTACAAGAATTCATCCAAATGGGACCAAAGAATGGTATTACATGGGAGTTTTACATAGAGGAGATGGACCTGCTGTTATTTATCCTAATGGAGATTGTGAATGGTGGAGATATGGCAAAAGACATAAGAAAACTGGTCCTGCTGTAAGTTATGGGAATAAACAGTATTGGTTTAATTATGGAGAATTTGTAAAATCTAATTAGTCTTTGGAAAGAAGAGGATTATTTTGAAATTAGTGCAATGCCCAGAAAAAATCATTGATTTATTAGACGAAGACAGATCGTCTAAATTTATGTCTTCTTTGTACCAACAAAAAAAGTTTTTTTGTCAAGAATATGGTCCATTAATATTTCTTGGAGGAGGAATTACTTCCTGTCCTTTGTGGCAAGATGTAATGATAGATTTACTGAAAGATGAAAACTGTGTCTTGTTTAATCCCCGTAGAGTAAATTGGAATAGCACAATTGAAAGCAGAGAGCAAATTGAATGGGAGAACATTCATTTAAAAATGGCTGATAAAATTGTATTTTGGTTTCCTTGTGAAACTTTATGCCCAATTACTTTATTTGAATTGGGGAAATACTTGGTAAGTGATAAACAAATTTTTGTAGGATGTCATCGCAAGTATAACAAAAGAAATGACGTTGTTATTCAAGTGGGCTTAGAAAGACCAGATTTGATTATCCACGATTCTTTAAAGAGTTTATCAAAAGAAATATCAAACAGCTTATGAATGTCTTGATTGATTCAATGCATCTGCTTTGTGTTTTGTGTCTTGCCATTGAATTTCGAGTTTATTCAAAATTTTTCTTTTGCTTATTTCGTCTGTAATTAAAGAAGAAATAGATTTTGCGTAATCCATAACATCTTTTTGGTTATGGTAAAAAAGAAAATGATCTTTATTTCCTTTTACAATTTCAATCACGTCTCTTAAAAATTCTTCCGCTTCAATAGGATTTTGTGGAAGCAATGAAAAATTTTCATTTAATTTTAACCATTTAGAGAATATCATAATATTTTATGTATTATGATAAATCTTGATTTTTAAAATCATTTAATTCTTGTATTTGCTCTTCATTTAGACTAAGACTGGCAAAAGAATTAATTTCTTCTACTGTGGAAAATTCATAAGAATATTTTCCATATATTATTCCGTTTATTTGTGCCCTAAAAGTTTTAATTTGATTGTCCCATTGAATCCAATCATTTTCATTTAATTTAATCATAATTTCCTTTGCAAAATGATGAAATATATACGCAAAACACTATATTAATATAGTTTCAAAAACATTAAAAGGATAAAATGGGAGCTATAGCAGACCTCAGCCAACTTATAAATACACTTACTGGCGGTACTGGAGATAGAGAATCTTTATTTTGGTATAGAGATTCTCGTCAAGGAGCAGCAGCAGGAGCCGCCACAGTTGCTGGACAATATACTAGTCTTTGGAACTGGAACGTTTCTCCAGGTGGTCAGGGAGCCGCTCCAGGTGGCACAGCTAGAAACCCAACCAGAGCCACGGCGGGAGCTTTAGGGCAAACAAATCCAGGTGGTGGAAGACAAAAGTATATTACTGGATTTTCAATTAACGGTTCTGTAGCTTGCTCTGGAATGTTGGTTGATAGACTTGCAGATTTTTCTGGACTTTCTGGCACATCTACGTCTGCACAAAACACAACATCCTTGGCTGTAAGTAGATACACAGGAACTGAAAGTAAAGGAAATCAAATATTTCTTGAAATTTATACAATTGTAGGATCAACAGCAACAACAGCGAGCGTTTCTTATACAAATCAAGACGGAACAAGTGGAAGGACTTCGCAATCGGTTACATTTGGAGGAACTGGTAGAAGAGAAGCGACAAGATCAATTTTAGTTCCTTTGCAAGCTGGGGATACGGGAGTTAGATCAGTTGAATCTGTTACTCTTGCTGCAACAACAGGGACTGTAGGCGATTTTGGTGTTACAATTGTGAGACCATTAATACCATTTTCTTATCCTGCTGCGGGTGTTGGTTGCATTATTGATTGTATCACTCAACTTCCTATCCTGCCAGAAGTTAAAACAGATGCTTGTCTTACAGAAATGGTTTATGCATCAACAACAACTTCTCCCTCTGATTGGGGATTTATTTCTTTTGTGGAAGCATAATTATGTCAATTTCAACATATAGTTCATA
>RXKI01000057.1:14394-16663 GCA_003962895.1 Neisseriaceae bacterium | reverse complement strand
TACAACAATAGGAGCTTTAAATAAAGAAACTTCTATTGGTGTGTCATCTTATGATTGGAGATTAAATTCTGTAACCTATCAAAGCATTCTTAATTCTCAATTAATGATTTTTGATAGACTGTCTCATCAAGGAGGATTGTCAACCACTACCACTTCTCCACAAACTACAAATTTACCAACAGCAGCTTTAACAAGATACACAAATGGACATAATGTAATGGCTGCTTTAGAATTTTATACAACTAATTCAGGAGGAGTAGCAACTACAGCGACTATTTCTTATACAAATCAAGATGGGACGAGCGGCAAAACATCTAAACCTGTGTCTTTCGGAGGAGGTTTAACAGGCAGACTATTAATTGTTCCTCTTGATGATGGAGATACAGGAGTTAGATCGGTAGAGTCTGTTACTATTGCAGCAGACACAACAGTTTCTTCAAATTTTGGAGTCACGCTTCTTAGGTTTGTAGGCATGACTCAACCCACTCAAAAACACGATGGATTTTATGGTGCTAATGCTTACAATGCAATTATTGGTGGAGGATGTCATTTTGAACCAATCCTCCCTGGAGCCTGTCTACAATTATTAAACAATTTAGGGTCTGCGGGTAGTCATATTTTAACATTTCATTTTTTGGATGTAACATAATAGAAAGGATTTTATGGCAATTTCTAATATAAATAATTATATTTCAAATAATGAACAGTTTAAATTAACGTTTTACAAAGCATATGGAGTAGCTAGAACTTTATTGGGAACCACTTGGAAATCTCTTCCTAATGCGGGATCAACTCCATCAACTGCTGTTACTTGTGATAATACAACAATAGGAGCTTTAAATAAAGAAACTTCTATTGGTGTGTCATCTTATGATTGGAGATTAACTTCTGTGCAATTAACATCATCAGCAGACAGTCAACTTTTGTTAATTGACAGATTGTCACATCAAGGAGGGTTAGTTGCAAATACTACTTCTCCACAAACTACAAATTTACCAACAGCAGCTTTGACAAGATACACAAATGGACATAATGTAATGGCTGGGGTGGAGATACTTGCAACACTAGGATCGACAGTAACAACGGCAACGGTTTCATATACAAATCAAAATGGGACAAGTGGGAAGACATCTAAACCATTTGTAATAGGAGGAACAAACTATTTTGAGTTAAATAGAATACTTTTCATTCCTCTTGATGATGGAGACACAGGAGTTAGATCAGTAGAGTCTGTGACTCTTGCGGCAGATACCACTACAGCAGGCAATTTTGGTATTTTTTTGTTTAAGGTTTTAGCTATGGCAAACCCAACAAAAGATGCACGCTATTCCGCCAATACTTATAATGCGCTGTTGGGAGGAGCGTGCCATTTTGAACCAATCCTACCTGGAGCTTGTTTAATGTTGATAAACAATGGTCAATCTTCAGGAAGTCCATGTTCTGGGAACATAACATTCACAAATGTTTAATCATAAAAAAATACAGACATTGATCTAAAATCATCATAAAAGCATTCAGCACAAACAAAAGTTCTAGAATACTTTCCTTCCAGCAGCCATTTACAAGAAGAAACTTTTCCCCAATGGTCGCTTAATCTTCTGACTTTATTTCCAAGACACCAATAAGCACTTCCTGAATAAGATATGTAATCAGGTGTCCTTTCGGGAATCTCGCATCTAACCCAATCAGCTACAGTAAATTTACAAAAATTTTCAAAATCAATCTTTTTTACCATCTTCAACTAAAGTTGCAACTCCTCCATCTCCTTGTCCAAGTAAATCTATCATTTTGTTAAACATTCCCATAATTGTTCGCTCTGTCTTAGGATGCAAATGATCTTCTGGGGTTCTAAAGAAAATTTTTGTCTTCCCAGAGAAAATAGCCTCACATGCAAGAACGATAATCCCAGAAACATGAATTATTCCAAAATCCCCAGCATTCAATTCTTGAATAGTTTTTGGAATTGGAGTTAAATTGTCTCTGAAGCATTCATTAAAAAGAACTTGAAATAATTGTCCTGTGCTAATATGTTCCCATTGCTTTTGATTCATCTTCTCCATGCATTCAATAGTGTTCCTGCTATTGATTTCCACGAAATCAGGGACATTAACTCTAATTCCCTGTTGATGAACAAGCAGGGTAAATCTAGGAGCAGCGTCAATGGTCATTTGTTCTCCATTGACCACAATCTGCGTTGGGATTGACATTTTATTTATCCTTTAAAATGATATTCAATTTTTCTTCAAATTGACGACAAGCAGCCTCTACG
>RXKI01000057.1:6784-14344 GCA_003962895.1 Neisseriaceae bacterium | reverse complement strand
GTTCGATATATGAACTTTCATCTCTTGCGATTTCGGTGGCTACTCTTAATAAATGCTCCCCAAAATTGCTTTCGATTTTGCTTAACAAATCAAGAGTGTCTGTTTCAAGAGCATAATCATTTGATGGATTGTTTGTCAATTAGCAGGTTCCAAAATAGCAGTCATGCTACCTTGACAGTCTGCGATCAAATCGTCTTTGCCAAAAGCATGAATTAATTCTTGTTTCAACTCTGCCACTTCTTTCGGTCCAGTCCAAAGGATAACTCTTCCTTCTGAATCTACTGTCTTTGCGGCTTGCATCCCTTTTTCAATAGGAAATCCGAATATCTTTTGACATAAGTTAATTACATATTCGTAAGAATGATAATTATCATTGAGCAAAATTACATTATAAGGAGGAAGCTGTTTTGGCTTTTCCTTTGTGTTTGTTTTTTCTTCAACTTCAACAATAGTTTCTGTCACGTTTTTCTCCTTGTACTATTATACTTCTAAATAAACATCTGTAAAGCAGAATCTACTTTTTAAAATTCTTCAAAAGTTTGTTTTTGAAAATCTTTGTTTTAATGTTTATTTTTGGTCTATAGTAGACTTGATAGTTTGCGTTGCGGCACTGTAATCTATCAGTTCTGTCAAAAAATGAAGATTTTAGATCATTTGGATAATGATCTTTCAACGCTGTTTCTTCTATTTTTTTCAAAATTTCTGTATTCAATAAATCTTCAATAGTTTTGTTATTCCATTCTTCTAATACCTCAGAATTTTGATATTGAGTCATCCCCCAATAAGTGGAGATAGAAAAATCAATTAATTCTTTTAATGTTTTAAAACGAACCCCAGCATCATATTGATGTGGCGTACAAATTAATCCTAAATTATAAGCATCTAAAAAAGGCAAAAAAACATTTTGTTTAATATCATCTAAAGGAGATTGGGAATAAAACAATACCAATCCATGTTGATCTAACCCATGATAATGATAAGTTAAACTTCCATTTTCTTCTGAGACAGTGTAATTGATTAGATATTGAATATAAGGAAAAGAAAGTCGATAAAATTTTGACCCGCTTCTGTAGTCATTTATTTTTATAGTTCTTGTGCAAGGCTTACTTTCTAAACAAATCTTGCCATATTTATTTGCGAGGATTTTATTATCCCATTTCACCATCAAGTATGGGCTTAAAGACTTTTTAGTAGCCTTTATTTCTTTATGAAAAAGAATTCTCATTTTTGTGATCCGACCTGTTAAATTTCAGACTCAGAGATGAATTTCAAAAACCCTTCACTCCAACCAGAAATCTCGGCAGACCAAACTCCATTATAGTTAATTCCTCTAGACTCAGAAGAAATGTCTACAATGTAATTATATTTCCCAAAAGGTTTTGGAAGAGATTTGTCATTATCGCAGTCTTGACTATCGCTGAAAACAATGATTCTATCTGGAACTTCTGTTTCTTCTTTCTGAATAAACTCAAGACATTGTTTTGTGAAAATTCCTCCACCGCCAAGTTTTGAAGCCTGACTTAAGATTTCTTTTGAAAGAGCAAATCCTCTATATGGTCTTACTTTAGATGTTTGATGAATTCTTCTAGAATCGCTTCCTGCCGTTGCATAAATAGAAACATTTTCGCAAAGTTCAGCAGCAAGTACAGCCATTGATGCGGCTGTGTCCATTCTATTAAATTCAGAATTTCTAGAAAGTTGCGACCCCATTGATCCAGAAACGTCAACAATTAAAATTGTTTTACCTGGCAATTTCTTAAAAGTAGAAGCACAAGCTAACATAGCAGCTTCAATTTCTCTTGAATAATCTGGGGCGTATTTTTCTGCCTTCAGAAAGTCCAGAGGAACCAACATATTTTTATTGATGTTTTTCAATCCTTCTCTAATTACAGAAGGGTTGACTTTGGAATCTGTCATATTTCTTAAATTTTTAAGAAATGCTGTTGCTCCCAATTTGTTTTCTTGAATTAATCTTTCCCAAACAGCTTTCTTTTCTTCGGCAGACTTACACGCAGAAAGACCGACTTCCCAAGTATCAGGAGTTTTCAATTCATCTTTAAACAATCTTTTCCAAAGATCGCTTTGTTGTTGATCTTTTGGCTTTGCATGACATAAGTTCAGAACATCAGAAAGTTTAATTTCTTTGTTCTTTTTATTGTATTTTGCTAATTCATATTCATTGAATTTAACAAATGCTTTTGCAAGTCCTTTTTTTACTTGTTTTGGAATAGACTTTTTACCATCGTTGTCATTCCAATAAAGAGCTAAAAATTCACAGAGTTCATCTGCTCTATGAATTACTTTTTCTAATGTATCAGCTAAAAGTTTCTTGTGTTCTGGGTGTCTTGCCATCTCTCTACAAATGAAGAGAGGAATATGTCTTAATTTTTGAACAAATCTTGCTTCTATAGCTAAATCAGATACAATTTTTGCGTCTACTTTTGGAATTAAATCAGCAATATTTTTTGCTACGGAAACTCCGTCAATATAAGCATTGTCTTCCCAAAGCATACATGCCGAAACAGCACGTCTTAATAGCATTTCATTACTATTGTTGGCAGATACATTTCCCGCTCCTCCAGCAAGAAGGATATTTGGTAACTTTTCTTTATTTTTATTGATAGCAGCCATTTCATGTATTCCAAAAAAAGAAAAAATCGGGAACAGTCAATTTGAGTGTTTTTTTCTTAGACAGAAGTAACTCAAATCTACGCCACGATTTTTTTTGTTTGTTTTTAAAATGTCGGGAATGGTCGACTCAAGTTTGCCCGAAGGCGTTCGCAATAATGAAGTAACTCTTGTCTTTCGCCACGACACTTATGATTATACTCGTCAAAATCATTTTGTCAACAAACTTTTGAACTTGTTCCAAATAATATTAGAAGTTGTATTTGGAACGAAAACTCCAAATTCATAGTAATATTCTTTGTTTTTTAAAATCATTGCTGGTCCTCCGAATCTATGCTTTTGTCCTAGCCACCACCATTCTTGGTCGCCGTTTGAATACTCTACCGCTGGTCCTTCTTCTCTATGCAAAAATCCATCTTGATACCACTCTTTCGTGCCATTCGGATAAGTTATAGAAGGAGTGTCTCTTAAAACTTTATTTAAAACACCTTTAGGATCACAATAACATATTGTCCCATCTTTATAAATTCTTTCTTCGAAAGTTTTTTTAATATATGCAATTTCTCTAAAGATGTAATTCTCTTTTGGAAAATACAATAAATTATCAACCCAGAACTCAAACTCGCCAGAACTATATCCAACGGCTGGCTTGAAATTTTTTCTATGAATCTTTTTATCAAGTTTTTTAAAATTTCCATTTACATAAACAGTAGCTTTCCAAAAAGAGTAATTTTTACCAAAAATTATTTTATAATACATTTTAAGAATTCTCCATATTCAAAAAAATACTGTTTATTTCCAATAATCACTGCTGGATTTTGATAATTATGTCTTTTTCCATTCCACCACCATTCTTTATCTCCATTCGAATATTCTATTGCAGGTCCATTGTTTCTATGTAGCTTTCTATTTGCCCACCATTCTTTAGTCCCATTTGGATAAATTATAGAAGGCAGTGTTCCTTTAAAATTGATTGCAAATGAATTTTGATAGTCTTTTTCTAAAACAAAACATCCTTCTTTTGTTATAAAATATTCGTCTCCATCAAAATAATATTGTTTTTTTCCACTTCTCCATTCAACTGATGGTTTGTTTTTTCTATGTTTGATATATTGTTTAAAAAATTCACATCTTTTTGCCCAAACCTTTTTTTCTTGTGAAATTAAAAAAATATACATGTTAATTTTCTTGGCAATTTTGAGATTTTGTTTTCATCATTTCTCTTGATAAAATTCTTTTAAAAAAGCAAATTAAACGAACAAAGAAGTTAGGTGTATGAAAAACACCATTGCTATACCAATATTGTTTTTTGCCATAAATTACAGCAGGACCATTCTCACGATGGCGTTGTCCAAAACGCCACCATTCTTTGTCCCCATTTGAATATTCAATAGCAGGAAGTCCGTTTTCTCGATGCAACATATAAAATTTCACATCATCTTTAAAATACCATTCTTTTGTTCCATTTCTGTATATTACAGAAGGGTTATCAAAGAAAAATTTTGAAATAAAATCACTATGAACTTTTGCAATTAAAGTGTCATTAATCAGATTGTATTCGTCACCAGCAAAATAATAATGTGATTTAATGTAAGGTAAATTAAATCCATAGGTAAAAACTGTTTTAGCTGGTCTAAAGTATTTTTTTCGAAAAGGATGTCCAAAGTCTTTTTTCGTCCAATATTCTTTCTCAATACGTCTATTTCGGAATTTTCTAATCATTATGTGCATTTCACAAATTCTCCATTAATATACCAATATTTTTTATCTCCATAAATTACCGCTGGTCCATTTTCGTTGTGCCTTTTGCCATGAATCCAATATTCAACATCTCCATTTGCGTATTCAACAGCAGGTCCAGTTGTTCTGTGTAAATTTGCACAGAAATCTATCCTTGGCATCATTCTATGTTCTCTTGTACCATTTTCCCAAACAACAAAATTGGAACTTACACAATACAAATGATCTTTTAACAATTCACAAAAAAATCCTTCAAAATAATACAAACCAACACCATTTTTATACTGAACTGCTGGCTTTAGTTTCCCTCGATGTAAACTCTTATTTTTAGTCCATCTGCGGTCCCAAAATTCTATCGAGCTTATTGAAAAGTTAATGCTTCTCATTTTTTTGAATTCCTAAAGCGTAAATAATTATTATGCAATTTAAATCATGGTTTGAAGCGACTTCAAGCGTTAATTCTAAGTACGAAAAATTCTTTGGTCAAAGAGATTTGATACAAAAAAAAGATGTTGGAAATTTATTGGGATTCAAAAAGCCTTTGATAAAAATTAATCAAGGAAGTTTAGCTACTATTTATCAACATCCAAACAATCCTAATTGGGTAATTAAAGTGACATCTCATTTGGAAGATGTAAAGAATATACAAAAAGCACAGAGACTCAACAGCAAAAACGTAGTGAAATTGTTTGGAAATCCTCAAAAGGTGCCTGAAAATGCTAATTTTTATTGGATGATCGTAGAAAAAATAAACGGGAACCACATGGTTTACGACACAAATTCTTTTATTGCTTTGATTCATGGAGATCATGATGAAAATATAAAAGACGCCTCGACAAGTATCCTTTACACAGACGGTGGTATTAGAGAAAAGATTTTAAATAGATATGGAAAAAATTCAGAAGAAGAATTGGAAAAGTTGTCATCGCTTTTTGAAACTTTTTATAGACTTCAACAAATTGGAATTGAAATGTCAGACTTTTCAGAAAACATCATGGATGATGGAGAAAAATATGTGATAATTGATTTAGGATTTTAGGCTTTCAAAAACACTCCTATCATATTTTGACATTTTTTCATGATCGTCGTAAACAATTTCTATTTTTTTTCCAAATGCTTTTTCTAATTTATTTTTAATTAATTTATTTGGCTTTTCTCCAAAATAAAACTTTTCATTAACCAATCTTCCTCTCTTTTGACAATATGGAAGATTAATGATGTCTTGCAAAGAAACTTTAAATTTCTTTGCAACATACAAAGAAACTTCTTCTTCCCAAAATTCATTGTGACCAAAATCTTTTTCTTCTTTGAAAAAAATCTTGCCATCATCAATAATGTAAACTGGAAAACTCATTTTTGAAACTCTCTTTCTATAATCTACAAAATTCATACATTTATAAATTCTCCATTTTCAAACCAATATTGTTTTCCACCATAAATCACAGCGGGACCATCTAATCTATGTCTTTTCCCATTATACCACCATTCTTTATCTTCGTTGGCATAAATAACTGCTGGCTTATCTCCATTTCTATGAAGATTTCCTAAAAGATCATGCCATTCTTTTGTCCCATTCTCGTATTCTACAAATTTATATTCAATATTGTTTCTCCACCATTGTTTGGCTCCATAAGACCATTCTATAGCTGGCAAATCATTGTCTCGATGACGTTCTCCATTTTTATACCATTGTTTCGTCCTTCCCTGTGGTTCTGGACATCCTATGATAGCAGGCAAATCCTTATCTCGGTGCCATTTCCCATTTCTACACCATTCTTTTTGACCATCTAACCATTCTACTGCTGGCAAGTCTTTTCCTCTATGCAATGCTCCAAAACGAATCCATTCTTTTCTTGTAGATAATTTTATCAAACTATACATTTGATGAATTCCCCATATTCAAAAAAATACTGTTTATTCCCAATAACTACAGCAGGTCCATCTAATTTATGCCTTTTGCCATGCTGCCAATGTTCATAATCCCCATTAGGATAAACCACAGCAGGAGAATCCTCTTTGTGCAATTCTCCATAATAATGCCATTCTTTTGTTCCATTATTCCAAACAACAGAAGGATTCCCTAATATTGAACATAAAACTTTTGACTTATTTGTTATTGTTGTGCAATATTCGGTTTCTTTTATAAAGAATTTAATTCCAAAAATCCACCATTCTCTGCCGCCATTTCTCCATTCAACAGCAGGACCATCATCTCTGTGTCTTTCTCCTTCATAATACCATTCTTTAAGATAAGGAGAAATCAAAGCTGGTTTGTTATTTTTTCTGTGTAACCTTCTATTTAAAAACCATCTTTTTCTTATGTTTAAAAATCCATGTCTAATTTCATATGTGATTTTTAAACTAAACATATTTTAGCTCACAGAAATACCGCTATAATGATTGTCTATTGCCCATTTTGCAATTGATCTTATTGTTTGCAATCTAGATTCAATTCCTTCAATATCAATTCCTCCTTGAAAATACTGAGGACCATTTTTTGTTTTTTGCCCAAAAGCATCTCTTGCATGAATTGCTAACTTTTCTCTCTCATAACTATCTATTTTAAATAACAATTCCTCTGGAGGTATTTCTCCATAACCACTTTCATCGCCAGCAAATCCCAAAATATCGGAAAAAATCAATTTTGCGTTTAAATTATTTAAATGCAAAGGAGTTGGAACATTTTTAGTTTTGTCAAAAGATAAAACTGGAACTCTAACAACATCCCCACCAAAAAGACCACTTTGTTCTTGTTTAAATGGACCGTATTTTATTTTTAAAGAATCTAAATAATACTTTAAACCACTTAACAATTTAGGAACAAACTCTTCTGGCCAACCATTTGTATACAAATTTATGACTTGTTCGCCAGTTTCATAATAAGAACCATCAGGAACAATAGTCCCAGAGCTTAATCCACCTGCTTTTTGAATTTGTTTTTTGCTCTCTTCTGGCAATTTGTTCCAAAGAGGAACTACTAATTTTTCTCTTATATTGTTACAAATTGAATCTAAATCTCTAATTACATCTTCTTCTGAGTGTCCTACAACGCTAACACTCATTCCCTCGTTTAAATATAGCCAATTTTTAAATGTATTCATAATTGTTATTTATCCTTAAAATCTCCATATTTGTACCAATATTCTTTTCCACCAATAATAGCCGCAGGACCATTTTGTCTATGTCTTTTAC
>RXKI01000057.1:0-6734 GCA_003962895.1 Neisseriaceae bacterium | reverse complement strand
ACCACCATTCTTTGTCGCCGTTTGAATATTCTACTGCTGGCAAATCTTCATCTCTATGCAACATGTCCCAATAATACCATTCTTTAGTTCCATTTTCATATTCTACAGTGCTTATTGAATTTGCGTATCTTTTCCCTGTAATGTTTTCTATGTTCCAGCGAAAAGACATTTTCCAACTTGGCTCTGCCGAAAATGTATAGAAAAAAAATTTGTAGATTTTGCATAAAAACAAATAATTAGAAGAATAAATTAATTTGTCTTTTGGAGGGTATTTTTTTAGTATACCACTGTATTTTTGAATTATTTGATATTTCATTTCAACCCTTTCAAAGAGACAGATAAAGCATCAAGTTGTTCTTTTAATCTTTTGTGAAAGGTCTCTTCTGAGTCATCTTCTGCTAAAAGATAGTCAATTCTTTCTGCGTACACAGCAGCGGTCTTTAAAGTAGAAATAGCCTTGATAAATTCATCTCTAGTTTCTTCTGAATAGAAGAACTCTTCTTTCTTCTTATTCTTGAAAAACATAGCTTCCAATTTTTCAGCGATGTTCAGAACATAAAATTGTTCGTAGCCAAAAGTTCCGCCAGACATGATTTCTCCTTAGAACCAATCATCATCATTTTTATATTTTTTCTTTTGATAACCATAACCATAATCATAATTATACTCATCTAGTTTTCTTAATTCTTCATAAAAAATCCTGTCTTCATCTTCTTGTATCATTTCCCTCTCTAGGACTTTGGCTTTTTCAACCGCTCCAGCCCATTCTGCTTGATTGTTGTAATCTTTATGTCTCACTCCAAAGTCTGCAAAAAGGACTCCGATTGCTTTTGCTTTTAGATTCAAAGGAGTGTTTTTGTCATCAATCAATGCAGTTAATTCTTTTATAGAATTCTGTTTTCTTTCTTTTTCGTAAGTAGAAATTTTATTTTTCAAAATTTCTAATTCTTGAGATTCCTTTTCATAAATGATCTTTGCTTCTAAGTATTTCCTACGTGCTTCTTTGAAGGATTTTTCATCAATCTTCAACTTTAAATCTTCAGTTTCTTTGTGATAGGTCAAAATTTCATCGATCTTCTTCTCGCACGCTGCTTTTACTTTTTCTTTATAAAAATCTTCTAGTAAAACATTTCCTGATTTAGCTAAAGAAATGATATCATTAGAAAATCCATTTTTCAAAGAATCTTTTGGAAGGTCGAAAGATTTGATTATTTCCTCAGCCCCATTTTCATCTGTAATGAAAGGAACTGATTCCAATCCTTTTATTTTAACTAGATACATTGTCTTATTTTCCTTTGTTTAAAATGCCTAGCTGTAGGTTTTGAATAGCATCGACGAAAGCGTTTTTCTTTGAAGGGTTCCAATCTCTTGACCACTCTTTGTTGATTAGAACCTCTCCGTCAAGGGAAGGATAACATTTTACAACAGGGTAAGGACCAAAACCAATAGCACGAATGCCAAGCCTTTCTGCCTCTCTGTAGTCGATTTGAGTTTCTTCGATAGCTTTTCTAAGAGTTGGATTCTGGCTGCCAATGCGTGCATAAGTCGCAACATGAACTTCTGCATCTATTTCTTTTAATCTGTCAAAAGTTAATTCTTGTTTAAGCAGTTGATTTACATTTTGACCCAAAGAAGAATGAGATAAAGAAAAGTAACTACTTGTAAAAAAATCAACCAAATCAAAAAAAGAATCAAAAAGTCTTCCATCGTTTCTATGATCGATGCAAATACATCCTTTTCGATAATAGTCATGCCAAGGATAAAAAACTTTGTCGTCAAGACTTTTCAAAGGACTTTCTTTAAAGAAAATTCTAAGTCCTCTATCGTGGATATTGTGAAATATATATTTTGTTTTATTCAATTTTGTTGTATAACAAATAACAAATTGTACAAATGGAAAATTTAAATTATCGATTCCTTTTGTTGTATTGTTAAAATAAACGGTTCTATTCGAAGGGTCAGACTCAAGAACAATACAGCCAGCGATCTCTTTGCCTTCGTATGGAATCTCTTTATGAAATAAAACTCTCATTTTTAATTCTTCTTATAACGATGAGGACAAAGCAAAAGAACTTGTTCTAGTTTTTCGTCAGAAGTTTTAAGTATTTGGGCTTTTACTTCTTCTGGCATATCTTTTAGCCAAATACCTTCTAGCTTCACTTGTACTTCACAATATTTATTTTGTACAATTTCTTTTAATTGTTTTGCGTTTTTTACTTTTTTAAATCCATTTACAATATTGTATAAAAAATCAAACATTTTTTCTCCTTCCGAAAGATTTCAGATAAGAATATACTGTGAATAGAAAAAACGTAAAATAGAATTAATTGTTGAAAACGAAAAACTTATTGTCTTCTGGGCATATTTGTCCCACAAAACTGCTGTGAAGAGGGATATAAGTTCCTCTTACTTCTCGTTGTACACCATTTGGGAAACGAGAACCCTTTTTGATAAAAAATTTATCGGAATATTTGGTATTTTCTTCAATCTTTAAGACTAAAATTTTCTCGTCAATTAAAGATATCCCAAAATTATTTTTAACAGGATAAACTACGTTTGGGTCCATTAAAGACCTAAGTTCCAAACAAAGTTCCTCTGAGAGAGTCTTATTCAAAATTTTACAATTATAAAATTCTTCAAGCAAACTTTGTAATTTCATTTTATTCCTTTATTTTAAAAAGTCCGTAACTTTTTGCCCATTTTCTTATGGAATTATCAGAAACTCCATATTCTTTTGCAATAGCACAATAACTTTTTTTTGAAATCATTTCTTTTAATTCATCTGCACTCGGTCTAGAAACTTTTCTTTTGCTATAAGATGCACATTGAAGACTGCAATAAATCGTTCCATAAACATCTTCGTTGCATTTTTTGCATTTGCCAGTAGATTGAATTTTTGGTTGTTCTGTGTTTAATTTGTTATTTTCACAATATGTATTTTCATGTTCTTTCCAATGATGTTCAGCATGACAATTCCTACATAATAGGATACACTTTTGAAGTTCATTTACGATAGATTTCCAGCATTTAAGTCTTAATTCATCCCATTGATAACTTTTAGTAGAGGGGTCTACATGATGAAAATCAAGTGCAGCATGATTTTTATCATAACCACAATTACAACATTTTCCACCTAATAATTCTATAGCTTTCTTTTTTCGATCATGCCATCTTTGCTTTTGAGATTGATACACACAACTTTTACACCAAGATTCATATCTTTTTTCTAGTTTCTTAAAGTAAAAACAAGAGACTTCCTTTTCGCATTTACATTTTGGGCAAATTTTATTTTTCATATTGTATTATAGTAATGACAATATGAAAAATTTATTGCTAGTTCGAGAAATACCCTCGGAAGGATTCGAACCTCCGACCACTTCTTTAGAAAAGAAACGCTCTATCCAACTGAGCTACGAGGGCATGACTAAATTGATTATACTACATCTATTACAATTTTCAAACATAATATTTATGCAAATCTAATGTTTTTTAAAAAACCATTCCATGCTTCTACTTGCCACATAGCATATTCAAAATGTGTGTCACCATACCAGCCACAAGCAAATGGTGCATGAGATTCAATAATTGCCAACTCTCCTGTTGATAGTCTTCCGAAATCAACAGCAGCGTTAAAATCTGACGGAAAATCTATTATAAGGTTTGGTGCTTGTTCGTTTTCGTCTTCTCCCTTATACCAACCAGAAGAAATAACACAGCCTTCAGAAATGTAATATCGCCATTCTTGTTTGAATTCCACTGGTTCTGAGTAATAGTAAAAATCTGGAGTTATATTTTCATTTGGATTATAAACTTTAGATTCAAAATCTGATTTCCAGCAATTTGCTTTTTTTAAAAATAAAGGTTTTTCTATTTTTTCTAAATATCCATAATTTATTTCTCTAAAACTATATTCTTTCAAGAAGTCAGGAAAAAAATCTATGAGATAACCTTTTGGAAGAATTTCTTCACAATAATCAACACTTCCTATAGGGATACAATCAGGTAATGCTTTTTTTGAATATACATAATCGTAATTTAAATATCTAGCAGAAGAGATTATTGCTATTTTCTCTCTCGTAGACCCATTCATTTCTAAACAAAATCTTTTCATTAGTTTCCTAAAAAAAATAAGCCGCAATAGAAAATAGTCTATTGCGGCTTATCACAATCAAAACTATTCGGCGTCAACCGATTCTTCTCGATGTTGATCGTCGTCTCGGTCATCACGATCACGATCATCTCGTTCTTCATAGAACGGAACGATGTTCTGCAACTGGTGTCCAAGTGCTGCGATAGCAGGATTGGTAGGACGAGACACAAGAATAAAACTTCCCAAGGCTTCTGCCATATCAACGTCGAGTTCTAGTTCGACAGTCAAGGGCTTGACCTTAAAAGCACTACGCTTGTTGGGACGGCGACCATCACGATCATTTTCATAGTTATTTTGCATTTTATTGCTCTTTCATTTCTCTTGAAATTTCTTTGGATTTTATAAATTCACGTTTGTCATGCAACTGTCTACCTTTACATATAGCTAAGTCAACTTTCACCATTCCTTTCTTAATAAACATCGATATAGGCACAAGGGTAAATCCTTTGTGTTTTGATTTCTCAGCAAATTTTTTAATTTCGCTTTTTTTCAAAAGCAAAATTCTATCTCTTTGCGGGTCGTGATTTGTTGTTGCATTTTTATATGCTTGAACTGTGCAGTTGACAAGCATAAGTTTGTTGTTTTCCAAAATTGCATAACTTCCGTCAAGAGAAACCAATCCTTGACGGATAGATTTTACTTCAGTCCCTTGAAGAATTAAACCTGCTTCTACGGTTTCTAGGATTTCGTACTCAAAAAGTGCTTTTTTGTTCCTGCAAACAGTTTTTATTTCGATCATAATATCACTCTGGGTAACTGTTTACGAATAATTCTATTGGATTGATTGTTTCTTCGGTTTCTTCATTGGTCAAGTGCCATGTTCTATCTTTTTCATTCAAAGTCAAAACATAATCAGAGCCGCTTTTCTCGTATTCTTTCATATATTGTTTAAAATATTTGTTAGAAACTGGCATTAAGCAAAAAGGAGCGGCAGCAATGACTCCTGCTGCTACATAATTTGTTCCAAAAAACCAATCCAACAAAGTTCCATCCCACTCCGTTGCTTCAATCGCTGATCGTTTGTTTTTTATGTAATTTTTCTTCTTTGCCTGTAAGGAAGGAATATTTTTAACCCAAATTGGGATATCCATAGCAGTATGATATGTGTACAAATAAACATCTTCACCGCCGTCTATAGATTTATTTACAATCTTTAATGAACCGTTTGTCATTTCATCTCCAAAATGTAAATATCATTGGTCTAAGTTGAAAAATTGTATTATCGTCATTAAAAATCTTAAGATATTTTAAAGAAACAATCAAAGAATCAGGAATGACTGGATGCATAAATTCCTTGCATTCTTTTGTGTCTTTGAATCCTAAAACAGCAAGCGTATGTTCGTCCACTTGCTGTCCTGTATTGATTAATCTTTTTGCATGAAAAGCAAAATCTCCTAATTTTTTTCCTGTGCGAGAATCCATATATGAAAGAAAAGGATAAATACCAGAATTTAAAAGCAAAACTTTGTCTTTTAATGAATAATTTTTGTTTTTTTCTGCGATGGCACATTCTTCATGATAATCGATTGGATCATCATGTCTTCTATGGTCTTCATTCCAAAGACTTGCAAAACAAATTGTTTTTTTACAGTTATAATGAACTATGTCATAAATACAAGATTTCTTTTCATTAAGAGCTTTTATTGAATAAGACAAATCTAAATCTAAAGTTTTTTCATCTTTGGCTTTTTTTAATTCTTCAATTAAATCTAATTGATTAAAAGACATTTCATAGTCTTCAAATAAAAATCCTTCTTTGTTAAAACGTGGGTCAATAATTTTTTCAGATTTTGTTTTAACATCAATTAGTCCCCAGCCAAGGACTTTATTGACTCTTGTTCCCATTATGTTCATCCAATTTAGTGACTTCCAATCCAACTCTTTCGAATCTTCCTGGAACTATTTGATTTACTTTATAAAACGATTCTGAGTAATTAATTACAGAGCCTCTTTTGATTCTGTCGTCGTTTGATTTTAAAAGAATTGTCAAATTTTCTTTTTGACCAAAAACGTCAATCACCTGCTCTGCTTTTAGACTTAAACTCATTATTTTGTTTTTCCGTTTCTAACCATTTTTCCAAATCATCGGCTCGTTTAGTCAAACGAGCAATATATTGTCTTTGCGTGATTAAAGATTTGGCAAGATGTTGCTCCAAAGGCTCGTTTAAGTCTGTGATTAACCAAGATTGACCTTGTAACCAGAAAAACCCATTTAACACTGTTCCATCTTTTGGAGTAGACACTTAAACATCCTCTCCAAATTCCGCATCTGATATTTCATTGACAATGTTGTATACTCCTTCTTCTGGAAGTTCTTCTTTCGAACACTCTTCCAAGGAATTGGAAATTTCTTCTAAAACATCGTCTCGAATTGGCATTGCGTTTCTTCCATCAATCTGAGTGTAGATAGAGATATAGTCTCTATCGTACACCTCAGAAGATGAAAATCCCAAATAATTTCTTCTAATCAAAGGCTTTGAAATCTTTTCTTTTCTTAGATAGGAAATCAAATCTTTCAATTCTTCGAAATCATGATAATCATCTTGCATGTCCACTCGTGCATAGAATTTCTCCTTATTTCCAC
>RXKI01000019.1 GCA_003962895.1 Neisseriaceae bacterium | reverse complement strand
TCTGGTAAGTCTACGGTGACTGAGCATATATTAAATGTAATCGGTCAAGACAATGTTAGTGTACTAATTCAAGATAACTATTATCGTGACTTAGCTAATCTAACACCAGAGCAACGCCGTATTGTAAATTTTGACCATCCAGATGCTTTTGACTGGGAATTAATGCTAAAGCATTTAGACGATTTGGCCAATGGGTTACCTATTGATATGCCAATTTATGAATTTACAAAAGATACTCGTAGTCAAGAAACAATTACACTGCTTCCATCTAAAATTATTATAGTAGAGGGATTATTCTCACTGTTAGATTCTTCATTTACTAAATATATGTCATTACGAATATTTGTTGATACTGCAGATGACATTAGGTTCATTCGCCGACTGCAACGCGACATTATTGAACGCGGTAGAACAACTGAATCAGTAATCAAACAGTATCTTGAATCTGTTCGTCCAATGCATAAACAATTTGTTGAGCCAAGTAAGCGTAATGCGCATATTATTATTCCACACGGCGCGAATCAAGCTGCATTAGAAATGATAATTGCACGCGTAAAAGCAGCGATTAACGATGAAAAATTTTCTGTAACAACATTATTTTAGTAGGGTAGTCAATGAAACCATTTATTATAGGTGTAGCAGGTGGCTCAGGATCTGGTAAATCAACTGTAACAGAGCAAATTGTTCGTGCAGTTGGTGCTGATAATGTAACAGTATTTATTCAGGATAACTTCTATATTGATCGTTCAAGCTTAACAATGGAAGAGCGCGATAAGATTAATTTTGATCATCCAGATGCTCTGGATTGGGAATTAATGAATAAATTGTTTGGTGATTTAACAAATGGTTTGCCAATAGAAATGCCACAGTATGACTTTACCAGCCATACACGCAAAGCTGAAACAAAGTCAGTTTTAGCATCTAAGATTATCATAGTTGAGGGTATATTTGGTCTATATAGTGACGAAATGGTTAAACGGATGGCACTACGTATATTTGTTGATACTGCAGCAGATATTCGCTTTATGCGCCGATTAAAACGTGACATTAGCGAACGTGGAAGAACAGTTGAAAGTGTAATTGAGCAATACACTAAATTTGTTCGCCCGATGTACAAAAAATTTGTTGAGCATACTAAAGAGTATGCACACGTAATATTGCCTAATGGGTCAAATAAAGCAGCATTAGAAATGATAGTGTCTCGTGTATTAAGTGCAATTAATAATCATAATATCGCAATTGATAATGATTTGTTTTTTGAAGAAGAATAAAGAAAAGCTCGATTTTTATCGAGCTTTAATTATCTAAAGTGCGTGGTAATAAAGATTAAATATCTTTCTCTACTTGTCCAAAATCTAACTCTACCGAAGTCTCACGACCAAAGATCTGTACATTAACACGTAATTTGAATTTATCATAAATAACTTCTTCAATAATAGCATTAAAATCAAGAAATGGCCCATCAATGATGCGAATTTTCTCACCAACATCAAACTCAACTTTATGCTTAGCTTTTTCTTTCGAATCATTGACTTGTTGTAGAATGCTATCAACTTCTTTTTGGCTAATAGGAACAGGACGAGAATCTTTAGCAACGCCAATAAAACCTGAAACTTTTTGTGTTTTTCTAACTAATAGTCCAACATCATCAGAATAGATCATTCTTACTAGTACATAGCCAGGGAATATTTTTCTATCATTTTCACGTTTTTTCCCATTACGTGATTCTTCTACTTTTTCTTTTGGAACTAATACGATTTCCTTACGTAGAAATTCATCTACTTCTACATCCGAAGTTAGAGTATTTGGAATACCAAATGAATCACGGATAAATGATGCTTTTTCTTCAGCATTCGCATTTTTGTATGCTTCAATCTTTTTGATAATATTTAGACAAAGATTAGATTGAACTTTATCTTCCATATTAGTAGCAACTTGTACTACATACCATGATAAGCTCATTAGCTACCCTTTCCTAGAATTACACCATATAGTATCCATGCCAATCCACTATCAACGGCCCATAAGAATAACCCAAGGATTATTACAAATAAGAAAACAATCCATGTGAATTGCATAGTTTCTTTGCGTGTAGGCCAAACAACTTTTTGAATCTCTCTGTATGATTCTTTAAAATATTTATGTAAATTAACCCCAACAGGAGATAAAAAATAAAATACCCCAAGTGCAATTACAATTGAAGCAATGAAACCAACCCATTTAATCCATGAAGCAGCTTGTACACCATAAAAAACACCTAACCCTGCAATAATGAATA
>RXKI01000029.1 GCA_003962895.1 Neisseriaceae bacterium | reverse complement strand
GACACCTTTATCTAGGGTAATCTCCATGATTAATTTGCGAGTGCTAAGTTTATTAATTGATTGTTGCATTATCTATTTCGTCTTGAGTAATAAAGGCTAAAAAATTAGATTCCGAGAACTTCATATAATTTGGATCTTCATATGAAGAATTTACCCAAATAAAATTTCCTTTGAAGGCATTGGTATACTGCAATTGCCACATACCATAAACACATCTAGCACCTTGTACGATTGGTATTTCATCTAGATATAAATCAAAGTACATAAATTCTTTACGTTGATACACTCGAATAGTACAGTTTTGATTATCTAGGACAATCGCAAGTCGTTGGTCTTGAATCCCATTTAATGGAATTATGTTCATAGCTTCCATCCTCCGGTAGTTCTACTGATTAAACTAAGAGTTTGCTCTTTTTGTGATGGAGTTGCTGTTTTAGCTTGTTGCATGCCACGATTCACAGTTGGCTTGTTTTTTGCTTTTGCCATATTGCCATTTGATGAATATTGACGGCTAACAGTTGGCACTTCTTTAAATGATAGTTTAACCTCAAGCCCATGCTCTTCTGAACTATTAATATATTCCCAGTTTAATAAAGTTATATCTTTGTAAACCTTATACTTTGAGTTTAAAATAACAAAATCAGGAGCATTGGCAAGTCTATCTAACTCGTCCATTGTTTTCTGAATATCACTATCACTATTAAGCGCTTGACACTTACTTGCAATCACATCAAATGTAAATGGATTCTTACGCTTATTATCTCCAGCAAACTTCCCCTCTTCTAATGGCTGAGTTGGTGCGTCATTACTTCGTTTATAACTCTCTTCAAATCTAGTATCAAAGGTTATTAACTTAGTCATATCTGCACTAGATATTGCAAATCGTTCTTTCATGCAAGTAGTCCACCGTTAAAATTAGGCGTTAAGCTTCTTTCCAATGCACTGCCAATTCCTTTAGAAATTGATTGTGGATCGCCATTTTGAACATTCACTTCAACCTTTTGTACAGTAGTAGTTGTATTAACTTCTGTCTTCTTGGTGTTATTAGATGTTGAATTAGCAATCGATGTAGAAGCACTAGGTCTAGCAACATTTGGTGAGTTAGCAGATTTAAATACCCCAACAACCTTATCTTTGATGTCTGTAATTGCTTTAATTTTACTCATAACCCATTCAAATTTTCCACTAACCCAATCTATTAAACCCCTAAATATATCTTTGATAATTGCACCAACCAATTTAAATGGCTTAACAAATCCAGTTAGTATCCAGTTAGCAAAATTTGATAATTTAGTAATACCATCAGCCACAAAACCAGATATACCAAGTGCAATGTCAGCAAAACACCCAACAACTATTCCCGCAAATAAAAGTACAATACCAATAACACGGAATACTATACTAATATCAATCATAAAGGCATCAAACCATATTCCTACAAACACAGATACGATTGACCCAATTGTTTGTAACAATTTCCCAATAGAAGTAAAAGATGCTTTAATTTTATTTATTGATTCTTGATTACTTGAAACCCAATTACTAATAGCAGATTTAACAATACCAAACCAGCCAATAAGCGTATCAAAAAACCCATCCACCACCTCCCAAACAGCACCAAACGAACTCTCACCGCCCTTTTTCCACACCATAAAATCATCAACTAATAACGCAATAGCCGCTCCTAGAGCAATAACAGCTGCAATTATCAAAAACACTGGATTAGTTAATAGTGATGCAGTAAATTTATATACTTGTAATGTGGTTCGAGCTAATGCTGGGGCTAAATATACTAATAGTGCAGTTCCAATAGCAGTAAAAAAGCCAACTACTAAACCTTTGTGTTCTTTAAGGTAATTAGTTACATCTTTCACTGTACTAAGGAACTTCAGGACATACGGCATCATTGATTCAGCAATTCTATTCTTTACTCGCTTATACGCATTATCCATATCCCATAGTAACTGCTTATACACTTTAGACATTGCTACTTGCTGTTTCGTGACTGTCCCATTGACTTTTTGAGATGCAATCATCTCCTCTAATGAAACCTTACCTTGCTTCATCAATCCAAGAGTTTTGCTATCAATACCCATTTTTGCTGCAAACATGTCTTGTTTGTCAGCGCTCATACTTGAGAATTTATCAGCTACATCTAACATTATTTTGTCAGTCTCACGTAGATTACCTTGTGCATCACGTAATGAAACACCAAGCTGTTTAAATGAGTTTTGAGCGTCTTTGTTGCCTTTAACTGACTTTTGGATATAGTTATCCATACCGGTTAGGCTATTTTTAAAACCATCTACACTACCGCCATTTCTAGCAAGTGACTGACAAAGTGCGTCAACTGCTTCAACATCAGAATGTACTGAACTAGCAAATTTACCAGCTTCAGCAGCTCCTTCAGCAAAGTCATTGACCATACTCTTAAGAAATGAGTATGAAGCAAATACAGCAACAGATCCAATTACCCCTTTAACCATATTTTTGGTTATAGAATTAACTTTGTCAGCTGACATTTGAGTTTTCTTCTCATCGAAGAATAAGCTAACTAAAAAACTATCTGCTTTCATTACTTC
>RXKI01000127.1:6113-16145 GCA_003962895.1 Neisseriaceae bacterium | reverse complement strand
TTTCCTGTCTAACGGCGTTAATCTTATTCTTTTATGCATATTCATGTTTACATTTTACCTAAAAAGTGTAAACAACTCGACTAATTCTTACACATGGGGCTTATACTCCTTATGAATATATACTTTTTCATCTCCAACATTAAATTTACCAAAATGCACCCTATCAATAAACTCCTTTTCACTTGTTAGTAAAAAGTCATTTGGATAAATGTATGCGATTAAAAATTTGCTCATTAAGCTGTTCCTATATAAATATTATTATGAATTAATTTAACTTTTAGTGCACTTACCATTCGTAAATTATTCCTGTTTAACAATACAGTCATAGTGTAGTTATCTTGATTTGTAACATTGTAATAATGCCATCCATTTAACAGATGAAATATATTAAAACCTACAGTTTTAGTTCTCAATAAGAAAATAAATAACATACATAAGATAACATAAAATACATTATCATTTTTTTCTAACGATGGCACACTAACACCAATAATAAAATAAGAAATATATGTACCTATATAATTAAGGTCTGCAATTTGTATCTGCGAAATAGCCTCATACTCTTCTTCTTGTAGTTTCTTTTGTACACAATTAAGAAAAGCCCTGTCTACCAAATATAAAACTAGAGTAACAAATAACCACATAACAATGTTACACAACACAGGATTCTTAACAATATAATAAATGAAAATATAAAAATATATAGAAAGCATCACATCAATAAAAGGTAATATTTTCCGAAACAGATAGTTCATAATCAAACTTTACCAAAGTAAAAAATATTAACAATTTGCTACAACCAAAACATCACTAAAAACTTACTGTCATTATTATTTTTAATGCAATAAGCACCAGTAATACTCCAACTATTTTATTAACTGTATTTACATTGCGATCAAATTTATGCTTAATATTAGGATGACTGATAAGATAACTAATTAAGCAAAACCAAACCAAGTGCAATAAGCATATTACAAGACCATACATTAACTGCATACTGAGACCAGTGTTTTTATTAATTACCATAGAAAATAATGATAAATAAAAGAGAGTTGTTTTTGGGTTAGTCACATTCGACAAAAAGCCTTGCTTAAATGAATTTATTACTTGTTGCTTATTATTCAACATGTGACCATCTGGACTTGATTCAAATTTACTTAAGAATGTTGTAATCCCAATGTATAAAAGATAACATACTCCAATAATTTTTATGATATTAAATAGTATAGGTGATTGTGACAATATTAATGCCACCCCAACAATACAATAGAGTGTGTGAATCCAAGTTGATAATGCAATACCCAATGCACTTGAATAACCTGATGACCTCCCTCCTACAATCGTATTCTTAGTCACTATAGCAAAATCTGATCCAGGGGAAATTACAGCTAGTGTTGCAATACTAACTACAGTGTATAACTCTTGTGTCATTTTATTTTATCCTGATTGATAAACGTGATTACCAACATGTCTCTATATCCTTCCATCATGCTATCTATCTTTTCTATAGCCGACACACCGTGCATCGTACTGTTATCACAAACCATGATTGTTTCCAATGAGCTATCTAAACAAACCTCTTTTATCAATGTACCATTGTTATCATAAATGCTTGAGATACCACCATCAATATTAATTTTATCAATTAACATCATTATTATATAATCTCTGCCATCTCTATGAACACCCTCTGGTGTTGGTTTAGCAACTGTATTTTGTGGCCTAATTCTGAATTGGTGAGCCTCTATATGCCAGTCAGAATTTGGTGATAGTTGATTTATCACATTTAGTGCAAATCTCATAATATTTTGAAAGCATTCATTTATTAATGTATTTGGCTCAAACATATCATAATGACGCTCAACGCCACCGTTGAGATTATTGTAATGAAGAGTTTGATAGTGTGGCTCATAAGGTTTTTCTTCTATTTTTTGTTTGCGATCATTCCACAAAAATACCGAGTATCTTCGCTCTCTATATTTTCCACCATCCGCCATATAAGAATCCAAGGATAAGTTATTCCAACTATTTTTAAACGTACTCCAGGCTTCATTATTCGTAACAATGTTACCAAGATGCTTAACATATGCTAACTTGTGTTTAGATATATTCTCCACGAAATATTTAATCGTATTCTCGCACATAAAAATTCCTTTTTATTGTTTTAGTGAAACACATAATTTAAAGGAACGTTCCCGATAAGACATCTAGGTAATACCTACATTATTTAAAAAATAATAAAATAGACACTATATTCAAATGATTTGACATTTAAATTTTTGATATTATTAATTGCATAAGCTAAAATAGCTAATAAAACAACAACTAATACAATGAATATAAATATAAAATGATTAATGAAGCAATAAACTTTAGTACAATAGAAATGCTGATTCATAGCATGCCACTACATGCTATTATGAAAGATGCGAAAAGTGGTAAGTGCTTAGATATTAATCAATCACATTTATCGGTGTATGGGTTTAGTAAGCCATCAGACATGCAGGGTAATACGGTTTGGGATGTTAATAACTTTATGAGCCAGATGTGGCTAGATAATGCTCGTCAAGTTGAGCAATTTGATGCGGAAATTTTGCACACTAGGAAACCACTTATTAAACCAATGCGCATTTGGCTAAACTCACGAGGTCAAGTTTGGGCTCACTATATGAGTAAAGTGCCAATTATTGGCAGCAATGGCAATGTTATTGGAATATTAGGTACATCACAGGACTTAACCAATACACTTACATTGAGTGAGCTTTATCAGCAATACTGTAACTTCTATATTGACCGCAAAAACGCGATTAAACTATTTTTAGGTCATATAAACATGTCTCAATTTTTTCATACTCTACCAAGCCACGCAGAAACAATGGTGTTAATTTCCAAAAAAACTCTCTTAACTAATAAAGCAATTGCACATTATTTGAAAATCAGCGAAGGAACTGTCGAAAATCATATTAACCACCTATGTGATAAACTATACTCACGCCCGACACAATTGAAACAACTTTTAGAAAATATGGACATCATATAGCATATAAGTACAATCATAGACATTTGTCTACTTTTGAAAAAAATGATTAGCTTAAAACTATGATAAAATAATCATTAGATTACAAACTAATTTTTGTAATGATTTAAAAAGGAATTTACTTTGTCAAATAAATTAGAATATCTTGATGACAGTAGTTTGCAAGAATTATTTGCAAATGATACTCAAAATGAAATTACGATAGTTGATGTAAGAAATCCTGGTGAACACGCAGCAGAATACATTGATGGTAGTATAAATTTGCCAGTTGATGAACTATTGACTGCTGATAAAAATCAATTTAAAGATAAAGTGGTGGTCTTTCATTGTAAAGGCGGGATTAGAACACGTGCCAATCAACACTTGCTTGAAGCATTCTCAACTAAACGCACTTTATGTATGGAAGGTGGAATTGATCAATGGATCAATCTAGGCAAACCAATAAAACGCTCGTAGAACCAGCGATACCGATTAATCAACAAGTATCATTCATCCAAGCAACTTGCATATTAGTTGGTATAATTCTTGGAAACTCATTCTCGCAGTGGTTTTATATGCTTGATATCGTAATTGGTTTAACTTTATTAGTTACAAGTCTCACTGGTGAATGTTTAATGTCAAAATTATTTGCCAAGTTCCCATGGAACAAAACAGTTTATCGGAGTAATTAATGTCTAAAAATTTAATTATTATTTTACTTACCATTACAGGAAGTGTATTTGCAGCAGATCAAATCACTACTGATTGCATAAAAGAATCTGGATCAACGATGTGTAAAGCTTACGAAAGTAATCAGCAAGTTATGAATCTAAATTGCAATCATGCTGATGGCAAATCATCTTGTAGCGGTCAATATTTTGATGAAAAAGCAAATAATGTTGATATGAGCTGTGATATTGACAGCAACTCATTTAAAATAAAATGTAGTGGTGGTAGTGGCAAAGATAAATTTAGTTTAAGCTGTGGACCTGCTGATTTAGAAATCGGTAAATTTGCTTGTGATGCAACCGATGCTTCAGATGAGTCATTACATGTTATGTGCGATATGATGAATATGGCAAATGGCATTCCTGATTGCAGTGGAATTGATGCTAAAGGCGTGAAGCATAGTATTAATTGTAATTCTGATGGCAATGGAAAGAGTAGCTGCTCAATTGAATAATTATAAAACTATCTAAATAAAACCCTAAGAATATTCTTAGGGTTTTATTTCTTATACAACAGGTTTCGCTCGTATAAGTTTGATAGCTACAACTGCAACAACAAAAACAATTACAAACATAATTTTGCTATAAGTCAAAAATACTTCAGGTTTAATAATCCAAGTTGTAATCAAAGCATTAAAACCAATTGAAGATAACCTACCCAGAGCATATACGACATTATTTGCGGTATTACGCACAGATGGATCAAATAAATGAGCATTGAGTTGTGCTTGTACAATTGGATAACCTCCACCGATTAATCCGACACCTATGAAATACAACAGAATATATTGCTCACCAACATAATTAAACATTAGTGATAAAATAATAAATACAAGCAAACTAACATATAAAAATAGTTTTTTATGTTTAAAAAATAAGCTACTAATTAAGCTACTAATAATATTTCCAATAAAGAATCCTATAAGTAATGACTTAGTCGCATCACTAACCGAAATAGTTTTGACAATATAATTTGGCATAATAAACATAGTAGTAATAGTTGCAAAATATGGGACTAGCACCAAAAACAATTTAAGTAAATTAACTACATTCTGCTTATTTGTAACCAATGAAATCAACCGAGCATTGTCACCACTTATTTTAGCCTTAATCTCTGGCTCTTTTATGAATCTTCGCCCAATAAAGATAATCAGTCCACCAACTCCACCACAGATAAACATCATTTTCCATGACAATATCCCAACGAAAATCGCACACATTCCACCCAAGACACCAACTGAATAAAGTAATGCTGTTCCGCGCGCTGCATTTTTATTGGAGAACATCTCGACAATCAATACAGTTGAAGTTGAAAACTCGGTTGCAAGACCTGCATAAGCGATTACGCGCAATACAATAAATAACGGTAAACTATGGGTAAATATCGCTGCAATCGTTGATAATGAATAAATAAAAATACTATATTTAATCGCATTAGCTCGCCCAAATTTATCGCCAATTATCCCAAATGTAATCGCCCCAATAAAAACCCCAGCAGTTTGAAAACTACTAATCATCAAATATGTCTGCTGAATTTGCGTCATGTCCGTGATACCAAATAGCTCACGAATTACATCTGGATAACTAACACTCATGATAGTTAAATCATAAAAATCAATGAAGTATCCCAGACACAGCAAAACCAATGTCCAAAATTTTTGTTTATTTGTTAGCACTCTATAACGCCTTGAAAAAATTTACTGTATTTATAAAAATCAAATTGATTTAGTAAATATTAAATAAGTATTAGCGCTAAAGAATAATTGTGATAGTGATAATGTGAAATTTGTCTGGTACTTGTAAACATAATCAAGTCCTTAAAAATAGTTGAAAAGAAAAACGTAATAGTTTTATGCTAATCGCTTAGACAAGTCGATTGCATGACTGGATTTTAACAACCTTATTTTAATATCACAAGCAAATTCAATATGGTTGAGTAAATTAAACCAAAAAACCATTTAAAAGTGTAGAGTTAAATCACAACCAATTAATTTTGTAATTGTAGTATGATAAAATAACGCTCATTAATTTAAGTAATTTTGAATGAAAGTTAAAGATTATGGCTGGACATAGTAAGTGGGCAAATATTAAGCATCGTAAGGCTGCGGCTGATGCTAAAAAAGGGAAAATCACAACTCGTTTAGTAAAAGAAATTACCATTGCAGCTAAAATGGGAGGTGGCGATATTAGTTCAAATCCTCGTTTACGTTTAGCATTAGAAAAGGCACGTGAAAATAACGTACCTAAAGAGAATGTAGAACGCGCTATTAAACGTGGTACTGGAGAATTAGAAGGCGTTGATTATATTGAGATTCGTTTTGAAGGTTATGGTATTGGTGGAGCGGGGATTATCGTTGACTGTTTGACTGACAACAATACACGTACCGTTGCTGATGTACGCCATGCGTTCAATAAATACGGTGGCAATATGGGCACCGATGGCTGTGTATCATTTCAGTTTAAACACTGTGGTCAATTAATTTTTTCTCCTGAAACAAATGAAGATGCACTAATGGAAGCAGCCCTAGAGTCTGGAGCTGAAGATGTGATTACGAATGATGATGGTAGCTTTGAAGTTATTACAGCACCTCATGATTACACAGATGTAAAAGAAGCATTAGAAGCAAAAGGCTTTACAGCAGAACTAGCTGAAGTAACGATGAAGCCAGCTGCTGAAACTGAATTATCTGGTGAAGATGGCGAAAAAATGCAAAGATTACTGGATGCATTTGAAGCACTTGATGATGTACAAGATGTATATACCAATGCAGTAATTATTGACTAGCAATACAGCCCATAATCACATGGGCTGATTTTTTTGAGGACAACATGAGTAGTTTTTTACAAAAATTTATTTTTGACAAATTACCAGTAAAAGGTAGTTTTGTTAATTTGACCGACGTATGGCAAAAAATTAGCCAACAGCAAGCATACCCTACAAGTATGAATCAATTAGTTGGTGAATTATTGGTTGCCAATATTTTATTAACATCCAACCTAAAACTTGATGGCAAAGTAATTTGCCAGATCCAAAATAGCGAGTTTTTTAGGCTAGTGGTATCTGAATGCTCAAGTAAACTTGAAACTCGTGCTACTGCTAAATTTGATGCGGTATCAATGGCAAGTACGGATTACACAACTTTACTTAGCTCTGGTAGCTTAGTAGTGAGCATTGACTCTCATGGCGATGGACAGTTATACCAAAGTATTATTGCGTTTAACGGTAATCATATTGATGAAATTTTAAATAACTATATGACACAATCTGAGCAGTTACGTAGCTTATTTATCATCGCCTTTTCTGAAAATCAAGTTAGTGGGTTTATGCTTCAGCAATTACCTGATGTACATAGTATGCACACTGATGAGATTGACCGTATTTTTATGCTTGCTGAAACACTTACCAAAAGCGAACTATTACATAATGATAGCGAAACTATTTTGTATAAATTATTCCATGAAGATGATGTACGAATTTTAGATGCGCATAATATTTGCTTTAAATGCACATGTAATAAATTACGGATTAGCGAAATATTATGTAATCTTGGCAAACAAGAGTTAGAAGACATGATTCGTGAGCAAGGTGATATCAGTGTGAATTGTGAATATTGCAATTCAAAATACGATTTCTCAAAAAGCAATTTAGAAGAATTGGTTTTACAAATATCATTAGACGAAATGAAACCTGTATCGCATCAAATTAACTAGGAATAACCATGAAAAAGCCTTCGTTACCGCATTTAAGTATTTGGCAATTATTTAATCTGAGCTTTGGCTTTTTAGGAATACAAATTGGCTATTCATTACAAAGCAGTAATACTAGTCGAATATTGTCAGCGCTTGGTGCTAATGTTGAGCATTTAAGTTATTTCTGGTTAGCGGCACCGGTGGCTGGATTATTAGTACAACCGATTGTTGGTTTATCTAGCGATAGACTCTGGACTAGAATTGGGCGACGCATCCCATTTATCTTATTTGGGGCAATTATTTCGTCTATTGCAATGTTTCTCATGCCAAATGCAGAACACTTTGTTAATCTACTACCTGCGCTTGCTTTTGGTGCATTTGTATTACTTTTCATGGATACTGCATTCAATATAACGATGCAGCCATTTCGTGCACTAGTTGGCGATATGGTATCGGATAAACAAAGAAATATTGGTTACTCAATTCAAAGCTTTCTGATAAATGTTGGTGCTGTGGTTGGATCATTACTACCATTTATCTTAGATTTTGCAGGAGTGTCAAATACTCCGCTTAATGGGGCAAAAGTTGCACCAACTGTTATATGGGCTTTTTATATTGGTGGCGGATGTTTATTATTTTCAGTATTATGGACAGCTTTTGGGACAAAAGAGTACCCACCAGCAGAGTACGCTCAATATCATGAAATAACTGAAAATACTCAAGCAAAAACTTCATTCATATCTCTGCTAAACGAGATGCCAAGCATGATGCTAAAACTTGGCGTGGTGCAATTTTTCTCTTGGTTTGCTCTTTTCATTATGTGGGTATACACTACTTCAGCTATTGCGCAGAATGTATGGCATACCGCCGCTACAGACTCTACCTCAGCGGCATTCAATGATGCTGGTAATTGGGTAGGTGTGATTTTTGCTGCGTATAGTTTTTTTGCCGCAATTTATGCATTATTTATGAGTAAACTTGCTGATAAATTTGGGCGTAAATCTGTGTATCTATTCTCACTTGCCATAGGCGGATTGGGACTAATTTCAATTGTATTTATTCATGACAAGTATTGGTTACTCGTTTCAATGATTGGAGTTGGTATCGCATGGGCTGCCATCTTAGCTATGCCATACGCTATCTTATCTGCCGTATTACCAGCAGAAAAAATTGGTGTATATATGGGTATATTTAATGCTACCATCACAATACCGCAAATTGCGGCTGGATTACTTGGTGGTATAATCCTAAAATCATTGGTAAACAATAACGCCGTATTGATGCTTGGAGTAGCTGGAATATCAATGTTACTTGCCGCTCTATCAGTAATATTTTTAAAAGAATCACATAAAAATGCTTAAAACTAAAAGTCTAACGCCATTACAATACAAAATCATCGTAAATAAAGCAACTGAATATCCAAATACTGGCGAATTTACTGATACAGAAACATTAGGCACATATTTGTGTCGTCAATGTGGTATTGCATTATTTCGCTCTCAAAACAAATTTCACTCTGGTTGTGGGTGGGCGAGTTTCGATGATGAGCTTACTGGTAAAGTGAAACATCAACCAGATGCCGATGGTCGTCGCACAGAAATCACTTGCGCTAATTGTGATGGACATTTGGGGCATATATTTCACGGTGAAGGATTTACTAGGTTAAATCAACGTTATTGTGTAAACTCAGCAAGCCTTGATTTTGTTGAAGATACTGAAGTATTAGAAACAGAAGAAATTATATTAGCCGCAGGATGCTTTTGGGGTGTTGAGTATTATCTCAAAAAAATACCTGGCGTAATTTATACTGCAGTTGGATACTGTGGTGGACACATTGATAATCCAGCATACGAAGATGTTAAACAAGAAACAACAGGTCACCTTGAAGTTGTTCGCGTAATTTGGGATAGCAAAAAGCAGAATTTAGAAACTATACTAAAAGTATTCTTTGAAACACATGATCCAGAACAAACTGATGGACAAGGTCCAGATATTGTAAATCAATATTTAAGTGCAATCTTCTATTACAATGAAGCGCAAAAGCAAACTGCACAATCTGTTATGAATTTGCTAACCAATAAAGGATATAAATTAGCTACTCAATTACGTGAAGCTGAACCATTCTGGATTGGTGAAGAATACCATCGTGATTATTATAATCGTAAAGGTACATTGCCTTATTGTCATGGTTATACAAAACGCTTTTGATGATATCTCTTATAGATTAATATAACTGTAATAATTACGAAGTATGAATTACTTTTTGAGCATTAGCAAAATCACCTGCAATCAGCATATCAAAATTTTTAAGGAGCTTATCTAATGATCGTTCAATTTCTACCAAGTCATCCGTAACTGGTTTATTTAACACATACCCAGCAACTTTAGCCGCATCACCAGGATGACCTATGCCAACACGTGCACGCCAATAATTTTTACCAATGACCCTATCAATATCTTTCAAGCCATTATGTCCACCATTACCACCACCGTGTTTTAGCTTTACCACACCTGGTTTAAAGTCTAACTCATCATGTACAACCAAAATTTCTTCTGGCTTGATTTTAAAGAATGTTGCGAGTGCTTGTACCGATTTAC
>RXKI01000127.1:0-6063 GCA_003962895.1 Neisseriaceae bacterium | reverse complement strand
GAAGTAACCACACATCTTCGTTATTAACTTTAGTACGAACAGCATATGCAAAGTATTTTGATTCTAACGCCAAAGTTACGCCTAATTTTCTTGCCAAATTATCAATAAACCAAAATCCCACATTATGTCTGGTATCTTTATATTCATTACCTGGATTACCAAGTCCAACAACTAATTTAATCATGTACAATTTCATTTCAAACAAATAAAGTAACCTAGACAAAAGCCTAGGTTATAATCAAATCAATAAGTCAATTTGCTTACTCTTTAGAATCACCTTTTTCTGATGGAATATCAGCAGGAGATACAATCTCAGCATCTGCAACTTCAGCAATACCACCAGCAATTACTACAGCAGCATCATCACCACGTAATAATTTTTCTAAAGTAACTTTAGCAGGTAATACTAAATCAGATAAATGGATAGTTTGACCAGCAGATAATTTAGCCAAATCAACATCAATGTGAGATGGTAAATTAGCAGGTAACGCACGTACTTCAACCTCAGTTACAACGTGAGTAACGTGAGCACCTTGTACTTTAACAGCGTGACAAGTATCTTGATTTAAGAAATGAAGTGGAATTGACATATGAATTTCTTCATTAGCAGATACACGTTGCAAATCGATATGTAGAACTAATTGTTTATATGGGTGGTGATGAGAATCACGTAAAATAACTTTTTCAGTTTTACCATTAATTTCTAAATCTAATACTGATGTATGGAAAGCTTCTTTATTCAAAGCATGATAAACAGTATTATGATCTAAAACTACCGCAGTAGCTTCTTTACCAGCACCGTAAACGATAGCAGGAACTTTTCCTGCATGACGCAAGCGGCGGCTCGCACCTCTACCTTGCTCTTGACGAACTTCAGCAACTAATTTTGTTGTCATTTATAATTCCTTAATATTTCAATAACAAATAAAATGTTTAATCGCGACCAATTAAACAAGGTGTAAATTATATCATCTTTTAAATATATAAACATTACTTTTATATAAGTAATAAGCACCTCAAAATGAAGAGCTTATTCCATAATAACATTCAAATAATTTATTCGCCGCTGGCACCATAATTTGGTAAATGGCGCGCTGATGGATCATCTAAATCACAATTTGGCCATTCACGGTTTGGCAACCAATAACCACAAATCACATGATCTTGATTCGGGAACATTTCGTTAAATATTTCACGATACATCAAGCCTTCTTTAGTTAAAGGGCGATTTTCTGTGTACTTAGCTGATTTTTCGGCAAACTCAGCATCGGTATAAAGCTCAACTGATAAATCAATTAAACAATCAACTAAACCATGACCAACCGCATCAGAGAATGCTGCTTTATCACGGAACAAGATTTCATTAGGTAAATAGCCAGCACCATCAAAAGCCTTACGAAGTAAATATTTACCCATGTTGTACGTATTTAATTTAAGTTCAGGTTCGATTTCCATTACGTACTGAACAAACTGTTTATCTGATAATGGTACACGTGCTTCCAAGCTATTTCCAGCAATAGAACGATCAGCACGTAATACATCATACATATATAATTCTTTAATGCGTTTTTGTGATTCTTTTTGGAAATCAATAGCAGTAGGTGCGTAATCAGTATATTTGTAACCAAATAACTCATCGCTCACCTCACCACTTAATACCACGCGAATTTCAGTTTTCTCTTTGATATATTTACACAACAAGAACATCGGAGTACTTGCACGAATCGTCGTTACATCCCATGTTTCAGTATGCCAAATAATTGTACGTAAAATTGCTTTGATATCTTCTTTGGTAAAGATCACTTCATGATGATCTGTACCAAGATAATCCGCCACTTGTTTAGCGTATTTCAAATCAATTGGGTTATAGTCTAGACCAATGGCAAAAGTAGTAATCGGCTTAACTGTATGACGCTGTGCAATTGAACACACCAATGATGAATCTAAACCACCACTTAATAAATAACCAATTGGCACATCTGCATCTAGACGTTTAACTACGCTTGCAGTTAAAATATTGCGGATATTGATTAAGATTTTATCCATATCATAGTTTTTACCACCTGGTAAACGATACAATTCACAGAATGGACGAATATCTTCACCATTGTAATAATGACCTGGCGGGAATGGATATACTTTCTCACAAAAATCGATCAAATCTTTCATTTCTGAAGAGAATGCGATTTTATTTTCTGCTTTAGTATAGCCATAGAATAATGGACGAATCCCCATTGCATCACGTGCAGCAATTACACGTTTATGACGTTTATCATAAGCAACAAAAGCAAATTCGCCATCTAAACGATTACACGCTTCAACTAAGCGATGATTTTCTAAAACTGGAATAATCGTTTCGCAATCAGAATGAGAAATAAATGGATAATCTGTATAAATTTCTTTTAATTGTTTGTAATTAAAAATTTCACCATTACAAACTAAAACCCAACGTTTATCTTCAAATGGTTGGTCACCTGCATTAGATCTATCCATAATCGCTAAGCGGTGAAATATGAAAGTATAATCTTCTACTTTTGTAATTTTTGTAATATCTGGTCCACGATACGCTATCTTGCTATCTGTTCCATGAATGCTTGGTCTAATCGTAATACCGCACATTTTCAATTCCTTATCAATATTTTATAGATATAAACAAAAATTATAACACACTACAATCATACTAATTAGCTGAAAATAAGCATAATTTATCGCATATGTTAATCGTGCAGACCTTTGCCAGCTAAAATATGTGCAGTCATCTTGTTTATTCGGTCAATTCTAGTTTTACTTTGTTTAGCTGCTGAAAAATAAATAAGATAAGCACGCTGACGACCAGGTGTGAGAGATTCAAAAGCAAGCTTTAGTTGTGGATGCTCATTAAATTTATCAATAAACTTTTGAGGTATTTGATTTTGTTGTTTGGAAACTATAGGTTCAGCACCTGATTTTTCTATCTCGATTGCTTCAGCGACATAATCTAGCAATGTAGTTCTTAAATCAATAATTTGCTGAAGATTGGTAAATTTGATGACTCTAGCAGACTGGGTGTTCTCACCAGCTTTTACTAAAATATTTGCAGTATCTTTTAACAAACCACCCTTAAAGAAACTAATTGCACAATATTCTTTAAAGGCAACCAACATAATGATATTTTTACCATCCAAGGTATAACAAGGCATTCCCCATTTTATTACTTCTATGAGGTTTGCTTCTTGCAATATAGACCTTAGCGCAATTAATTCAGCATGCCATTTATGTACCTTACAGTCCAATGTTGCAAACAATTTGCATCGCCCACAACCATCAGCTAAATACTGCTCTACATTTGCAATCTTAATCACGCTAAGCTATCACTCTTAATAATTATAAGTTACGATACCCTCTATGAATAAGAAGTTACCACCATTTACAATATCCGTAGTCGGAGCAGTAGCATAATCACCCTCCAGATGCAGTATCAAACCTTTAGGACCAGTTTCTGGCACATATTTCAAATCTACATCATATTCTTTGGCTGGACTTACTGTATTAAATTGCTCATAAGCTAATTCAATCTTACTCCGGCTATTGCCTGGTATTGGTCTAAAGATTGTACCAATGCGATATGAATTACCAGCACCCATCTCGATCAAACCAGCAGCAAGACCTGATGTATATAACGGGTCATTAACAATAGTAAATGAATATGGTGAAATGAAGTCTCCACCATAGAATCCAGATTTAGGTCCAAATGTCGTATCATAAGATGCTTCAACATCAAACCAATCATCATAGCTATAACCAATCTTAGCACCAGCTAAATTACTATTAACTGAGCCATCTCCAGCTTGTTGTGGTGCTGTTGTTTGCATGCCCAAAGTATTTTGATTACCGACTTGCACACCTACGTTAAACTTATTAAATGGATTAACGTGAATATCGTAATTGCTATCAGCATAAATTGTATTGGCATAACCAGAGAAACTATATGCCCACATGTTTAATTCATAATCTTCATTTGGATGATAAATACTTCCTAAAGCCAAACTTCCTGGGCTTGTATAGTTATCCGAGAAAATATTTTGCGTTCCATATGGTGTACGAGTTACAAAATTACCATAAGAAGAGTTATACATACTATCTTGATTAAAGCTAGTTGAGCCCATTTCCTCATAAGCATTGGTCGCAATACCCGTTAAGCGCCAGTTTGTTGATAATTGATAATTTGCTAACACCCCTTGAAATGGTGCTGTCACGAGCATCGCATCATCATATGAATTCATCCATGGAGTTTGCAAAAATATCCACCCAGCATCTACTTGCACATGATCTGGTAATTGATACTCAATATATGCTTCTGATGGCGTGATATCGCGCGTAATTGGGAATAAACTATATGGAATTTCCCCACTCAAATTTTGTTTACCAGGTGCCGTAAATGGGTTGGCAACTTGCATGGCACCACCAAGCGCAAAGCCTTTGACATGTCCTGACTGGGCAAATAATGTACCACCATATGCGTAATTATTATTCCAAGTATTTAATAAAGCCCAACCAGCGCCTACTTGTACATCATAAGTACCATTGGTTAGAAATTGCTCAACTATGTTTTTATTAGTAATATCGCTTTCAGTAACCTTATGTCGGCCACCACCAGTGATTAAATGATTATATGGGTCTTGGATATAATTATTAACCGAAATATATCTATCATAATAAATGCTTGGATCACAAACTCCATTGACATCGCGTGGGCATTGGTCAATATAGAAATCGTTACTTTCTGCTTCGTTGTATTCCAAACGCTTTTCTTTTTTTATTGCCGCAGCTGATTCAATTTGCGATTCATTCGTTAATTGGTCTGCAAATACATTCGCTATACAAAACGATGCAATCACACATAGATATAATTTATTTCGCTTAACTCTCATTCTAGCCCTTAAATTAGTATTGGTATAAATCGCAGAATTATATCGAATTTTTAACTCTTCTGTGCTAGAATAAATATCTCAAGTTCACCAGGGGTGCAAGGCGTAAAAGCCAAGCTGAGATATACCCTTTAAACCTGAACAGGATAATGCCTGCGCTAGGGAGAGTGTTTGTACTACATACCACCTCCCTTATAAGTATAACTAACCTTATAAGGACACAAAATGACATCTAAACTTACTTTTCATGAATTAATTTTTATCGCTATTTTATCCACTGCTCTTGGCGTGTTTTGGTGGGGATATTCATTTATCTATAATGTTTTTTCTCCACTATTAAAACCATTTGGTTTAAACGGGTTACTCGAAGGATTTTGGCAATTTGCTGGCATATTTTTTGCAATTATTATCCGTAAACCTGGTAGCGCTCTTTTAGGTGCTGTAATTGCAGCTACAGTTGAAGGATTAATTTCTCAGTGGGGATTCTCCGCAGTTATTTCAGGACTATGCCAAGGATTACCTGTTGAACTACTATTTCTCGCAACTCAATATAAGAAATTTAATTATTTCATCTGTGCAATCGCTGGTGCATTAGCTGCTATTGGTGGCTATGTCGTCACTTATTTTTGGTATGGATATAGCAGCTTTTCATTAGAATACAATTTACTACACGTTGCTACCAATATCATCTCTGCAATATTTTTAGCTGGCATACTCGCACGATTAGTTGCGCTTAAGCTTGCAAAAACAGGGGTACTCAACCAATTTTTAATTGTCAATGACAAAACTCTAGCACATGAGTAACGTAATTTACACAGTGGATAATTTTAGCTTTAGTTATCCACTAAGTAAAAAGCAAATTCAAATCAAGGGTGATTTCTCCATAAATCAAGGAGAACATATATTACTCACTGGTAATTCTGGTAACGGTAAATCAACTCTATTGATGGCACTCAAAGGATTAATCCCAAATCATATCCGCGGAACGTATAGTGGCAAGATTAGTTATAAAGATAATGACATTGCAGGCATAGCAGAGGCGGAACTGATCCAAATTGGTTACCTACAGCAAAATCCAGATCATCAAATAATCTATCAAACCGTTATCGATGATCTTGCTTTTGGGTTAGAGAATTTACAACTCACACCACAAGCG
>RXKI01000063.1:10726-16174 GCA_003962895.1 Neisseriaceae bacterium | reverse complement strand
AATTATGCCAGATGAATAAAGCCAAGCCGCACAAATACCCAAGACAACTAAACTATACATGTTAAAGCTTAATGTATAGAAGCCTTTGATACCAGATTTGACAATTGTTTTTCCGCATAATGCAATTACAAATAAAGTGATTATTATTTCAGCAACGCCATAAGCTAAACCAATTAATGAGCTGTAATCAAAAAAATGCATGAATTTTTCATTCATCCCAAATGTCATCATGAACATACCAATTAAAATTGGTAGTCCAATATTTATAAATATTTTAGGCTCAGATTTTGTTTCTACTTTCTCTTTAGTTGCAATATAGCCGATTGATTCTACTGCACTCATTACCTCTTTATCGAGATTATCTTTAGTGTATTTGACCACCAAAATTTTATCTAATAAACTTACGTGAGCAGAACTTATCCCATTAATATTTGCTAATTTAGTTTCAATTTTACTTACACAGCTGGCACATTTAACATTTTGAAGATTAAACTCGCTCACTATATTATTAGATTGATAGCTATTATTGTTTGAAGTCTTTACTTTTGTTACAGCGACTTCATTTTCTATAATGTCATTAAATGCGTTTTCACTTACTTGATATTTACCTATTTCAGCTAAACTGATGTTCAGTTGTTCGTTACTGATTTGTTTATCACTTGTAAACTCAATAATTGATTTGTCATCGCTGAAATGTATACTAGTTGCTGTAAATTTATCTGCCAGCATAGTACTTATTTTATTTATGCAGTTATTACAGCTTACATGAGAGATGAAAAATTTATAGTTCACGATACAAGTTCCAGTATTTATAAAGCGTGTTGTAGTTAATAATGATAGTATATCATATGTTTAGATAGCGATATACCTTGAGGTGTGTTGAGCTTATTTAAGAGTAAGTTTATAAATTGAATTATTTAAGCTATGTTATTTCAAATATAAAAGCTAGATTAATAAATAATCTAGCTCATAAGTATATGAATAAAACGATGTCTAATTTAAGAAATTTGCCACTTCTTTATATGTAATATTACATTCATCTTTACACAGATTTTCTAGCATTAGATAGGCATGGATTACACCATCAATTACTACTAACTTAGCATTATTCCCAGCGTCTTTAACTTTCTGGTAATACATCTCGCCTTCAGCTCTCAGTATATCATGAGATGCAATTATTACTAGTGTTTCAGGCATTCCTTTATAGAATTCATTGTGTAGTGGTGATTTTTCTTTACGGTTTTCATTGTTTTGAAAATAGTTATCATAATACCACGCGACTTTTTTCGTCTCAAGTAAGTATCCTGTTGCAAACTTTTCTGTAGTAGGTGAGTTAAGTAGATAATCGGTTGCAGGGTAGAACATCACTTGTTTTTTTACTTTGCATGAATCGACAAAATTTTTATCCATCACTAATGATGCAGAGAATGCAGCACCACCACTATCACCAATTAACGTAATGTCTTGGTTAGTGTAACTAATCTTTCTTTCATCTAAGACTTTAAACATATTTTGAATAACATACCTACAGTCATCTAAGCCAGTTGGGTAAGCAAACTCTGGGGCAAGGCGATAATCAATTGCAACCACGATATGGTTGATCGATTTAGTTAATTTACGAGCAATTCCATCATAAACAGTGATGCTGCCACACATATGCCCACCACCATGAATAAATACCGCAACAGGTAATTTTGCCATTGGGTTTGGATTGTAAATTCGAATTGGAATAGGGTATTTATCGCGAATAATTAAATCGTCAATTGCAAGCACGCTTAAATCGCACTCAGTCATAAATGTGCGAGTCATGTTAATCATTCCCTCACGTGCATTAGCCTGAGTTGGCTTGAAATTTAATGCAAGTAGTTGAGCCTTTAATATCTCAAGTTGTTGTAGGAAGTTTTGAAGACCTGAAGTAACGTTCATTTTTATACCTTTGAATTTTCTTTTAAGAATAATGAGCCGATGAAAAATAAACTTTCAACTATGCAGATGAATAAAAATGCGCTATGATAGTCACCATTATTCATATCAACGATTTTAGCAAATAACATCGTCATAATGGTTGCAACTAAATAACTAATCGACCAAAATAAGCTAAATGTAACAGATATTCTTTGAGCTGTAGTGTTTTTGCGTTCTTGAGCATATGTTACTAATGCTGGCATCGGCAAGAACATAAAAAAACCAAGTGTGGCGGCGCTGATTGTTGATAATGTTGGGTTATTAGTTATGAAGCTTAGGCAAAATACAGTGATTAATTGTATTAAGCCGCTGATTCTAATAATTGGGATGCGTTTAGTGAATTTATTAGAATAAATTATACCGACAATTGCTCCAATGATACCAAATAAAATTACCTCTTTAGTTTGAGCAATTCCAGCTTTTGGATAGAATGTGAACATTACTATATAAAATGCCAGTAAGCCTGAATAAGTCAATGCAAACTTCCAGTTAAATGAGTCTTTTAGTCCGTCAACTAATGAATATTTTTCAGTTGCTTGTGTTGAGTTGGTTGCAGGTGCAGATAAATCAATTTTACCAAATATAATCCAAAGCACTACCATTACCATACTACCAAATGAAATTGCACTTAGTATAGTTTGCCAATTACCAACTACAGACATCATAGATGGCATACCAAACATGACAATTGCTGTTCCGACATTAAATGCAATAGCATTCAAACCATTGACAACAATTCTTTCACTCGGCTCAAAATATTTATACACAATAGGATTAAAGTAAACAATAATTAATGCACCACCCAATCCCATTAAAAAACGAGATACCAGTAAAGTCGTAAAGTCATGCGCGTGTGGCGTGATGATACTTAGACATATAAGTGCTGCGGAAAGTGTAAATGCTTTTCTAATTCCAAATTTTACAATAGTCCATGCAGCGATAAATGTACCGATGATTTTGGCAAATGTCAGTGCAGTACTTAAAAAGCTTGCCTCCGTTAATTTTTGCATGCCAGTTTGCGCCATGATTTCTTTCATGAAACCAGCTGAAGCTACCCATGACATGGCAAATAACATGTAAGTTGTAAATAATATAAATTCAATTATGTATTTCTTTTTCATTATTAGCCTAGATTGGAAAAGTTAATTAATGGTTATTTGTTTTACTTTTTTATATTAAAAATAAATTTTAAAATTCTTCGTATTTTACCGTAATTTTATAAAATTTGAAAGTTGCAAAGCAGCATAGAAAGCTGCATTAAAGTATTATTCATGTTGTAAAATTGACACATTAAATTTTTATATGGTTTTTGAGTGAGGTAGCATTGTAATGTTTAAACCAGTTCATAATAAAATAGTTGATATTGAAACAGTTATAAGAGCAATTCCAGATGGTGCAACTGTTGCAACCGGTGGTTTTGTAAGTACCGCGATACCTGAATATATTTATACTGAAATAGCTAAGCATTATGATAAACATAAGTCGCCTAAAAATCTCACACTGGTGTATGCAGCAGGTCAAGGTGATGGTAAAGAGAGAGGTTTAAACCATTTAGCTAAAGATGGATTAGTTACAAAAATTATCGGTGGGCATTATGGTTTGGTTCCCAAATTAGGTAAAAAAGTTATTGATAATGAGATTGAAGGGTTTAACTTACCTCAAGGTGTTATATCACAAATGTTTCGTGATATTGCTGCTAAAAAGCCATTATTAATTAGTAAGGTTGGGCTTGGTACTTTTGTTGACCCTGATTTTGGTGGTGGTAAACTAAATTCGCGCACACAAGGCGAAATAGTTAGTAAATTTAAAGTTGGTGATGATGACTATTTATCATATAAAACGTTCCCAATTCATGTAGCGATTTTGCGTGGAAGTATGGCGGATACTGCTGGAAATGTTTCTCTTCGTCGTGAAGCCCTTACAACTGAGTCGTTGGCTATTGCAACAGCTGCGCATAATTCTGGTGGTGTAGTTATAGTGCAAGTTGAGCGTGTGGTACAGCGCGGCACAATCAATCCACGAGAAGTGATTATTCCTGGGATTTTAGTTGATTATATAGTTGTTGCTGAAGATCCTGATGAGCATCATTCGCAAACATTTGCCACTAAATATAACCCATCATTCTCTGGGGAGGCTCGCGTACCGTTAGCTGCGATTAAGCCACTGTCATTTGACGAGCGTAAGGTTATTGCACGTCGTGCCGCTTTTGAATTGCGTCCGGGTCAAGTTGTGAATTTAGGTATTGGTATGCCAGAAGGTGTTTCTAAAGTAGCAGCAGAAGAAGGCTTACTTGATACATTGACGCTTACTACTGAGCCTGGGGCAGTTGGTGGAGTACCTGCTGGTGGTATGGATTTTGGTGCGGCTGATAATCCTGATGCTGTTATTGATCAGCCATCGCAATTTGATTTTTATGATGGTGGTGGACTGGATATTACTTTTCTTGGTTTAGCTCAGGTTGATAAATTTGGTAACTTGAATGTGAGTAAATTTGGTCCAAAATTGGCTGGTGCTGGTGGGTTTATTAATATTTCGCAAAATGCTAAAAAAGTAGTATTTGTAGGTACATTTACTGCGGTGAAACTACAAATTGAAATTACTGATGGTAAATTACATATCGTCAATGAAGGGTTACAAATCAAATTCATTGATGAAGTAGAGCACAAGACTTTCTCTGGCGCTGTGTCATATAAGAGTGGGCGTGAAATATTATATGTTACTGAACGTTGTGTTTTCAAATTAGTAGCTGATGGACTTGAACTTATTGAAATTGCGCCAGGTATTGACTTAGAGAAAGATGTTTTAGCTCATATGGCATTTAAACCATCGATTAGTAAAAATTTAAAGCTGATGGATGAAGCCATTTTCAAAGATGAAAAAATGCGATTAGCTCGTAAAATAAAAGAATTTAATGAATTGTTAGATTATTAATTTTTGATTGTGTCAAAATGTACATTAATTGTTAGTGCTTGGATAAATTCCAAGCATTTTTTATATTATAATCATGAGTTAAAATCGAAGTAATATTAGAAAGTAATTTAATGAATGAGCAATTAGAGGTAGTTATTGAATCGGTAGATTTTGAGGGTAAAGGGGTTGCTCGAGTTGATGGCAAGACGGTTTTCATTGATGGTGCTTTGGCGAATGAAAAAGTAAAAATTGAGATAATCAAACGTAAACCAAGTTTTGACAAAGCAAAAATTGTTGAAATACTAGAGCCAAGCCCACATCGTGTTACGCCAGAGTGCCCAAATTATGGAATGTGTGGTGGGTGCTCAATGCAACATATTAGTTTTGAAGAGCAAGTTAATATTAAGCAAAAAGTATTAGTTGATAACTTTGCTCATATCGGTGGTGTAGCTGCTGAAGAAATTCTGCCTCCGCTAAAAGGTGTACCATGGGGCTATCGTCATCGTGGGAGATTATCCGCACGTTTTGTCATGAAAAAAGGTGGTGCATTAGTTGGTTTTAGAGAGAAAGCAT
>RXKI01000063.1:6322-10676 GCA_003962895.1 Neisseriaceae bacterium | reverse complement strand
CATGTGTCTGCATTAATTGATCCACTTCGTGAACTAGTTGGAGCTTTGTCAATTCGTGAACGCATTCCACAAATTGAAGTTGCAATTGGTTCAAATGTAACTATTTTTGTTATTCGTAATATGGAAGCATTGCAAACAAGTGATGAAACGATTATTAAAGACTTTGTTCATAAATATTCGAGTGCTGAGCTTCCATTGCAAATATGGTTGCAACCAAAAGGGCCTGAAACTTGTTATCCATTATATCCATTGGATGCACCAAGTTTGAGTTATGAGATAAAACGTTTTGCTATTGATATGCCTTATTACCCATCAGAGTTTACACAAGTTAACCCTCATATTAATGAAGAGATGCTTGGCTTAGCAATGGAGTTGTTAGACCCACAAGAAAGTGAAGTTATCGCTGATTTCTTCTGTGGTATCGGTAATTTCACTTTGCCAATAGCTCGTTCTGCTAAACAAGTTGTTGGTATTGAAGGCTCTGATGCTTTGGTTAAGCGTGCTCATCAGAATGCAAAACATAATCAATTAGATAGTAAAGTTAGTTACCAAGTTTGCAACTTGTTTACAATTAATGAGCAATGGGTGAAAGACCTTGGTAAATTTGATAAATGGTTAATTGATCCACCACGTGATGGTGCTGATGAGTTAGTTAAATCAATTACGCCAGAGTCTGCACCTAAGCGTATTGTTTATGTGTCATGTAATCCAGCAACTTTAGCGCGTGATGCAAGTACGCTAGTAAAGATATATGGTTATAAACTACGTAAAGCAGGTGTGATGAATATGTTCCCACATACTTCACATGTTGAGTCAATTGCATTATTTGAATTAGACAATTAATTAATAAATTAAATGACTGATGCCAAACAGCAACGTAAAATCATTCATATTGATATGGATTGTTTTTATGCTGCTGTTGAAATGCGTGATAATCCAAAGTTAAGTAATAAACCTGTTGCAGTAGGTGGAACTAGCCCACGAAGCGTCTTGTGTACATGTAATTATGCTGCACGTAAATATGGTGTCAGCTCTGCTATGTCAACGAGCTTTGCGCTCAAAAAATGCCCTGAACTGGTTATTGTGCCAGTTAATATGGCAAAATATCAAGAAGTTGCAAAAAGCATTCGAAATATATTTCATCAATTTACTGATTTAGTTGAGCCGCTTTCCTTAGATGAGGCATATTTAGATGTTACGAATAATCAAAGTTTTTCAAATAGTGCCACGCTAATAGCCGAAGAAATTCGTCGTCAAATTTATACAAAAGAAAATCTAACTGCATCAGCAGGTGTTGCACCAAATAAATTTCTTGCAAAAATTGCCAGTGGATGGAATAAGCCAAATGGTATTTGTGTAATCGCGCCGAATCAAGTTGATGATTTTGTAACCAATTTAAGAGTAGATAAATTATTTGGAGTAGGTAAAGTTACAGCAGATAAGCTTCATCGTTTAAATATCAAAACGTGTGCTGATTTACACAAGTTTTCATTACATGAGTTGGTAAATAAATTTGGTAAGTTTGGTGTGGCATTATATTGGCAATCAAGAGGAATTGATAATCGACCTGTAATTGCTGATCGTAAGCGTAAATCTTTGAGTGTTGAGCATACATTAACTGATGATGTTGTAGATAAATCACAAATTGAGCTAATAATAAATAATTTATTTAATTCATTTACTGAACGATTGAGTAAATTAAATGATAATTATATGGTTAAAGGTCAATTTATTAAATTAAAAGATAATCAATTTAAGTCTCATACTATTGAGCAATCTGGATTTACTGGTATTGATGGTTTTATTGAGCTACTGAATAAATTTCAATTAACCGCTCCAATTCGCTTAGTTGGAATTGGTGTGCGTCTTGAATATGATTTATTTATTGGCATTCAACCAGATCTTTTTGAAGAATAAGAAGAGTGCTAATTTTTCTCGCAAAATTGACGAACTTCGATATCTAGAGATAAGATTTCATCTAGTGAGGTTGTGGTAATTGATGCATATTTAGCTAAGGCTGTTTCAATTAGTGCTGGTATTCCATAGAATGATGTTTTACTTTGCAAAAATCTACCCACTGCAATTTCATTTGCTGCATTTAGCACTAAGCAAGCACTATTTCCATAGCGTAGGCTATCCCAAGCTAGTTTTAAACACGGAAATCTATCTGTGTCTGGAGTAGTAAAAGTAAGTGCTTTTAATTGTGTGAAATCAAGTCGTGAACTACCTGATTCAATTCTATTCGGTGCGGATAATGCATAAGCAATCGGTGTTTTCATATCAGGAGTACCAAGTTGCGCAATAATCGAACTATCGCTATACTCAACCATTGAATGAATAATACTTTGGGGGTGTACGACAACTTCTATTTGCTCAAGATTATTCGGTTTAAATAACCAAAATGCCTCGATTACTTCAAGTCCCTTATTCATTAAGGTAGAGCTATCAATTGTTATTTTTTGTCCCATGCTCCAATTAGGGTGCTTTAATGCTTGTGCAACAGTAACATTTTCTAATTCTGTTTTTGGAGTGTTTAGGAATGGTCCACCAGATGCAGTTAAGATAATTTTAGAAACTCCAGCAGCACCCAAAGATTTATAGCCAAATGGTAGAGACTGAAATATTGCACTATGTTCGCTATCTACAGGAATAATTGTGGCGTTACTTGATTTAGCTGCATTCATAACTAAATTGCCACCAGCAACTAAGGATTCTTTATTGGCAAGTAATACGCGTTTGCCAGCTTTAACCGCATAATATGTCGGAATTAGTCCAGCGCTTCCAACGATTGCCGACATTACGATATCAACTTCTTTGTGCTCTGCTAGATAAATTAAATCACTATCGTTAGATAAAACTGTAGTCTGTAGATTAGCTTCTTTTAGTAAATTTGATAATTGCGAAGCTAAGTTAGTATTCTGTATAAAGACGTATTGAGGTTGAAATTCTTGGCATTGTTCAAATAGTAGCTGGTAATTTGAATAACCAGTTAGTGCAAATATTTTATATTTATCTGGGTGTAATCTAACTACATCTAGAGTTGATTTACCAATGCTACCAGTTGAGCCAAAAATTGCAATATTTTGAAGCATTTAGATCATTCCACGAATTAATGCAAATGCAATTGCAAGTACAGCAATTAAGCTGTCAATTCGATCAAACACTCCACCGTGTCCTGGTAATATTTTTCCACTATCTTTGACTTGTGCAACGCGTTTAAACCACGATTCTAATAAGTCCCCAATTATCCCAACTATTGTTAAAATAACTGCAAATTTGACAGCTAAAGCATAAGTTGGCACATAGTAAGCCAATCCAAAATGACTAAGCGTACATAAGTATGCAATTACAAATACTAGGCCACCAATAGCACCTTCAATACTTTTACCTGGGCTAATTTTTTTTGCTAATTTATGTTTGCCACATATTTTTCCAACAGCATATGCGCCAGTATCAGAAACCCATGCTATTGCCATAATGCTAAGTAGTTGCCATGGACCAAATAGTGCTTGAAGTACAGTCATGGCATAATATGCTGGAACAAATAAAATTAAGCAAAATATTGCGATTGCTAACTTAGAAAATTTTTGTGGTGTGAATATCAAAGTTAGTGGAACAACAAAGCACCATGTAACAACACTAACAATACGAATGATTTGGCTAACATCATATTTCAATAACGGTAGAGCAACTGCAATCGCAGTTAACGTCATCATTGTTACGATTGTTTGTGCAAAGCTAAATTTGTACATTTTGCAGGCTTCATGTACACCCGCTAGACACATTAGCCACGCTGCTGTTGCAAAAATTTGTGAGTTTGCATAAAACAAAACGCCACCACATAATAATACTAAAATAAGCGCTGTTCCAATACGATGTGATAGCATTGAAATTATTCCTTTGTTAATTGTTCAGATATTTTACCAAATCTACGTTCACGATTTTTGTACCATGATATTGCGGTATCAAGATCTTGAGGTGAGAAATCAGGCCAGTATGTGTCAGTGAAGTATAATTCACTATATGCAGATTGCCATAATAAGAAATTACTTAGACGATGCTCTCCACTTGTGCGAATCACTAATTCTGGATTAGGCATGTCATTGGTATATAGGTGTTTTGCCAAAATTTCTTCGGTTATTTCAGTATATTCATTATTTTTTATAATTCGATTGACAGCTTGAATTATGTCATGTTGACCGCTATAGTCAAAGCACATGTTAAATACAAGTCCAGTATTGTTTTTTGTTTTTTCTTCGGCTGAGTTTATCGTGTCAATTAATTGAGTACTTAATCTAGTTCTATCACCAATGAATTTAATCTTGGCATTTTTTTGGTGCAATTCGGTTAGTTC
>RXKI01000063.1:0-6272 GCA_003962895.1 Neisseriaceae bacterium | reverse complement strand
TAAGAAACCGACTTCATCTTGTGGACGTTGCCAGTTTTCACGACCAAAAGCAAATACAGTTAAGTATTTAATGTTTATAGCATCACAGTGAGTAATGATTTTTTTGAGTGCATTAACACCTTGAATGTGACCAGCAACACGGGGAAGGAAGCGTTTTTTTGCCCAACGACCATTGCCATCCATAATAATGCCGATATGTTGTAAGGTGTTGGACATACTTATGCTTTAATGATTAGGTTTTAAATTAACTTAACTTTATACTGTAAGAAGTTCTTTCTCTTTGTCTGCGGTTAATTTATCTATTTCAGTGATGTATTTATCGGTTGATTTTTGGATCTCATCCTGCGTACGCTTATCATCATCTTCAGTAATTTCTTTGGCTTTTAATTGAACTTTAAGTTCATTATTTGCATCACGACGGATATTACGAACTGCAACTTTTGCATCTTCGGCTTCGCTTTTCACTACTTTGATTAACTCTTTACGGCGTTCTTCAGTTAGTGCTGGCATTGGCACACGAACTGTATTACCATTAGTTGCTGGATTTAAACCTAAGTCAGAATCACGAATTGCTTTTTCAATTGCGCCAGCCATTTTTGATTCAAATGGTTGTACTGTTAAAGTTCTAGCATCACTTGCGGTAACTGTAGCAACTTGGTTAATTGGCATCATTGAACCGTAGTAGTCTATTTGGACATGGTCTAATAAACCAGAGTGCGCACGACCTGTGCGAATTTTAGTTAAAGTTGATTTGTAGCTTTCGATGCTTTTCATCATTTTTGTTTCAGCGTTTTTTTTGATTTCGGCTGGCATATGTATCCCTTTAGATCTTTTATGTTTGTTTTGTTATATAGTTGATGATTATATGTGAACTATCGTCTTTTGTCAAAATGCAAATTTGCTAATTAAAGACGTTTATGTGCTTTTAAGGCTTGAGCAGCTTCTTTTTTGCCTTCTTGTTCGCGTTCTGTTGCACGTTTATCATGTAGTTTTTTGCCTTTGGCAAGTGCAATATCGGCTTTAACTTTACCCTTTGAGTAATGCAAATTAAGCGCAATTAAGCTGAAACCTTTTTGTTCGACTTTACCAATTAAGCGATCAATTTCACGTTTATGCATGAGTAATTTTTTAATGCGAGTAGAGTCAGGGCTTACATGCGTACTAGCAGATAACATAGGATTTACATTAAATCCTAAAAGCCAAACCTCACCATTTCTAATTTTTACATAGCTGTCAATTAGCTGACCTTTGCCAGAACGAATGGCTTTAACTTCCCAACCTTCTAAGACAATACCAGCTTCATATTTTTCTTCAATGAAAAAATCATGATACGCTTTTTTGTTATTTACTATTACACTACTCATTTTTGTTTCTTAATATGCCTATCAATTTATTCGATATAGGTTTAAATTCTATCATATTGTGCTTATTGGCTAAATTTTTTTACTATTTTAGTTGTTATAAATGATAAAATCATCAGTTATATTTGCAGAAATTTTAATGAAATAAAGGGTTTTACCTGTGCAATCAAAACATACTGATGTGATTACTTTTCAAGAGATTATACTTACATTACAACAATATTGGGCGAATAGTGGCTGTGCGATTTTGCAACCCTATGATAAAGAAATGGGTGCAGGTACTTCGCATACGGCAACATTTCTAAGAAGTATTGGTCCAGAGCCTTGGTTTGCGGCATATGTTCAGCCATCACGTCGTCCAAAAGATGGGCGCTACGGTGAGAGCCCAAATCGTTTGCAACATTATTATCAATTTCAGGTGGTGTTAAAGCCGTCACCTGACAATATTCAAGACTTATATTTAGACTCTTTGCGTAAATTAGGTATTGATACCTCTGTGCATGATATTCGTTTTGTAGAAGATAATTGGGAAAACCCTACATTAGGTGCTTGGGGCTTGGGTTGGGAAGTTTGGCTGGATGGTATGGAAGTAACTCAGTTTACGTATTTCCAACAAGTTGGTGGTTTAGATTGTAAGCCTGTGCTTGGTGAAATAACCTATGGTTTAGAGCGCTTAGCAATGTATTTGCAAGGTGTGGATAATGTCTATGATTTAATTTGGACTAAAACACTAGATGGTAATGTAGTTACTTATGGTGATGTTTATCATCAGAATGAAGTTGAGCAGTCAAAATATAATTTTGAATACAGTAATGCTGAAATATTATTCTTAAACTTCAATAACTATGAGGCTGAAGCAAAACGTTTGTTAGAAAATGAATTAGTTTTACCTGGTTATGAAATGATACTGAATGCTGCGCATACATTTAATATGCTTGATGCGCGTGGTGCTATTTCGGTAACTGAACGTGCAACATACATTGGCAGAATTCGTACATTAGCCAAGATAGTCGCAGAAAAATATTATCAATCGCGTGAGAAGTTAGGCTTTCCACTAGTGAAAAATATTTAACTATGAAATGTCCGTTTTGTAGTTCGAAAGATACGCAAGTAATTGACACTCGCTTAAATGATGATGGTGCTGTTGTTAAACGTCGTCGTCGCTGTCCAGTTTGTGAGCGTAGATTTAATACTTTTGAAGGGGTGGAGCTAAATTTACCATTGATTGTTAAAGCTAATGGTAATCGTGAAGAATTTAGTCCGACAAAGGTGAGAGCTAGTTTGCTAAAAGCATTGCACAAAAGACCTGTGACAGTGCAACAAATAGATGAGTTGATCGAGAAAATTACACAAGAAGTATTGTATGTGAATCAAAAAGAAATTGATTCAAAAACTATTGGTGACATGATTATGGAGCAGTTGAGACAACTAGATACGGTTGCGTTTATTCGATTTGCTTCAGTTTATCGCTCATTTCAAGATATTACAGATTTTACAAAAATTATCCAACAAGTGGATGATAAAAAACAAATAATTGGGGGTTAGATGTTAAAGATTTTACAAAAAGCATATGCATTTGATGATGTGTTATTAGTTCCTGCGCATTCTTTAGTATTGCCAAAAGAAGTTAGTCTTTCAACTAAGTTGACTAGAAATTTGACTATGAATATTCCTTTTGTATCAGCTGCTATGGATACAGTTACTGAATCTCGCATGGCAATTGCAATGGCGCAAGAAGGTGGTATTGGTATTATTCATAAAAATATGCCAGCAGAGCATCAAGCATCACGTGTTGCCCATGTTAAACGTTATGAATCAGGTGTGGTGAAAGACCCAATTACAGTTAATCCAAGTTTGACTATTCGTGAATTATTAGAGATTACCAAGCGTGGCAAAATTTCTGGTGTTCCTGTTATTGATAATGGTAAATTAGTCGGTATTGTGACTAATCGCGATATTCGTTTTGAGTCTAATCTTGATCAACCAGTTAAAAATGTTATGACGCCAAAAGAGCGCTTAGTTACAATTAATGAAAATGACTCAGTTGAGTTAGCTAAAGAGTTAATGCACAAACACAGAATTGAGCGTGTGTTGGTAGTTAATGGTAACTTTGAATTACGTGGATTAATTACAGTAAAAGATATCACAAAAAATATCGCATTTCCATTAGCAAATAAAGATTCATTTGGGCGCTTAAGAGTTGGTGCTGCAGTTGGTAGCGCTGGAGATGCTGAAGAGCGTGTTGAATTATTAGTGCGCGCTGGTGTTGATGTGATTATTGTTGATACAGCACATGGTCATTCACAAGGTGTTATTGATCGCGTTCGTTGGGTAAAAAATAATTTCCCAAGTGTAGATGTAATAGGTGGAAATATTGCCACTCCTGAAGCTGCTCGTGCTTTAGTTGAAGCTGGTGCAGATGGTGTGAAAGTTGGTATTGGACCTGGGTCTATTTGTACAACTCGTATCGTTGCGGGTGTTGGTGTACCTCAGTTATCTGCTATTGCGAATGTTGCTGATTATCTAAATGGTAGCGGAGTACCTGTTATTGGAGATGGTGGAATTAGATTCTCAGGTGATGTATCTAAGGCAATTGCTGCTGGTGCTTCAACAGTTATGCTTGGTAGTATGTTTGCGGGAACTGATGAATCTCCTGGTGAGATTGAACTTTATCAAGGGCGTAGTTATAAATCATACCGAGGAATGGGTTCACTTGGCGCAATGGGTAAAGGGTCAGCTGATCGTTATTTCCAAGAGTCAAATGTTGCACAAGATAAATTAGTGCCAGAGGGCATCGAAGGACGCGTCCCATACAAGGGTACAGTTAACTCTGTATTGCACCAATTAATGGGTGGTTTAAGAGCTTCAATGGGTTATTTGGGTTGTGCTACAATTTCGGATATGTATAATAATGCAAGATTTGTTGAAATAAGTTCTGCAGGAATTAAAGAGTCTCATGTTCATGATGTGCATATCGTTAAAGAAGCACCAAATTATAATATAGGTTAATTTAAATTAAATTTATTGGGAATGGTTTATGTTTAATATAGTTGAAAAACATCAAAAAGCGGTAAAAGGTTTGTTAATGGCAATTACTGCTACATTCGTAGTTTGGGGTGTTAGTGGCTATCTTGGTATGGCTGGAGATGATGGCTATATAGCTAAAGTTGGTAGTAATAAAATTTATCAACGTGATATTGATCAAGCGATGGATCAAAGCCAAGGGCAAAAACAAGATAGTATGCAAACGTTATTTGGCTTAATTAATCGTCAGTTACTAATCAACGCATTGCAAGATCATAATATCAGTGTGACTGATTCTCAGCTTCGTGATGCGATTGCAGCCGTTCCTGCGTTTCAAACTGATGGACATTTTGACAGTAAAAAATATGAAGATTTCTTAAAGCAACAGTATATGTCATCGGCTAAATTTCAAGATATGATTGCACAGCAAGTTGAGATTGAGCAAATGTTGGATTTCTTCAAAAGCTCTTATTTCACATCTGCTAAATTTGAGAGCCAATTTGTTAAATTATTAAGTCGTGAACGTACTGTTTCTCAATATGTGATTTCGCCAGATCAATTTTTAGCAAAAATCAATATTTCAGAAAGTGATGTTACTTCATACTACCAACAACACATTCAAGACTATACAATTCCTGAGGAAGTAAAATTACAATATATTCAAGTATCAGCTAATGATCTTGCGAAAACAATCAAAGTTTCAGATGCTGATATTGCGAGTTATTTGAAATCTCATCCAGATGTTGGAAATTCAAAAGAAGTTGATGTATCACACATTTTATTTACTGTGCCAAGCGATGCAACAGCAGAACAAAAAACACAAATTAAAGCTAAAGCAGAACAAGTATTGGCGCAAGTTAAAGCAGACCCAAGTAAATTTGCAGCATTAGCTAAAGAATATTCACAAGATCCTGGTTCAGCTGAAAAAGGTGGTGATTTAGGATTTTTTGGTCAAGGTGTAATGGTGCCGGCTTTTGATAAAGTTGCATTTAGTTTACAACAAGGTCAAATTAGTGGTTTGGTAGAAACGCAGTTTGGATATCATATCCTTAAATTAAATGCTTCTCGTGGTGGTGATGCTGCTTCAGCTAATTTAGCTGCTGAACAAGCATTACAGAAACAACAAGCTCAACAACAATTACAAAAAACTGTAGATGAGTTGAATGATGTTACATATAATTCACCAGATAGCTTGGACCCTGCAAGTAAAAAATTAAACTTAGCAGTTCAAACTAGTGATTGGTTGTATAAAAATGAATCTGGTACAGTGTTATCAAATCCTAAAGTTATTCAGGCTGTATTTAGCGATGATGTTTTAAAATCACATCATAACTCTGAAGTAGTTGATATGGGTGATGGATCATTTGTAGTAGCAAGAGTGGTGGATTATAAAGCTGCAACTACTAAGCCATTATCAAATGTAAGCGCTAGTATCACAGCTACATTAAAACAACAACAAGCTGCACAAATGGCTTCAAGCATGGGTCAGCAAGAGTTGGCAAGTGTACAGGCTGGTAAAGTTAAATTAAACTTTACTAATCCAACAAGTGTTTCATTACTAGGTGATGATAATAAGAGCATTGATCCTGCTGCAGTTCAACAGATTTTCCAAGCGCCAAAAACATTCCCATCATATGCAGGTGCGCTTAATAAAGATGGTGGATATGTAATTTATCAAATTACTGGTGAAAAAGAAGATCCACAATTAGTTGCACAAAATGAAAAAGTAATTGATGGGATTAATTCTCAGTATTCAATGATGAGCTTAAATGCTTATGTTGCTAGTTTACGTAATCAATATGATGTTAGTTATAAACTTGATAGAATTAAAAAATCAGGTGATGATGGTAGCGATGCCGCAGCTAACTAGAGAATATACTCGTTACA
>RXKI01000014.1:12540-28794 GCA_003962895.1 Neisseriaceae bacterium | reverse complement strand
TCATTTGGCATTCTTTATCAGATGTCCCGCGACACTCTTTATATAAATTAATTGCCATGCACATTTGTGCGGTAAGAACTAACATAAATTTACTCCTTTGTTGGTGCAAGATAATCGTGCACAATGCTCGGATATTTTTGCCAACTTAGTTTTGTTTATTCGTGTGTTTCTTTTACACGTGCGAGATTATATGCGCTCTAATGTGAGTTGTCAAGTTATTTATTGTGATAAGTATTTGATTTACTTTGTTTTTGATTTAAATTAAAAGCGTCGAGATAATCATGTTTTGCTGAGTTTTCGTGTTTTATATTTATTGCAAATGTTTGATTAATTATTATTTCGATGGGTTACGTTGTTTTTTGTTGCGCTTTTATGTTGTTGAAACTTTATTAATAAAGTTGGTTAATTCTATTGGTAATTGACATGTGATATCAACTAATTCATTAGTAATCGGGTGTGTAAAGTTTATATGCCTAGCATGTAAAAACATACGCTTAAAGCCTAAAGATGAACATTGTTTATTGGTCTCTGTATCGCCGTACTTATCATCACCTATGATTGGATAACCAAGATGTTGGCAATGAATGCGGATTTGGTGTGTGCGTCCAGTTTGTAAGCTAGCGTTAACCAATGTGAAATTATCGCACTTCTTAATTATAGTAAATATGGTGTGAGCGAATTGACCTTCTTTAAAATCAATTTTTACTCTGCGCTCACCATTTGGTAAAGTGTATTTGGTGATTGGTGCTTTGACATTGCGTTTATCGTCTCGCCATACTCCGCTAGTCATTGCTGAATATTCTTTAATGATTTTATTGTTTTTACTTAACTCTTGAAAATCAACTAGTGCTTGGCGTTTTTTTGCAAGCACAAGAATACCAGAGGTTTCTTTATCTAAGCGGTGAGCTAATTCAAGAAATTTATGATTAGTTGATTTACGTAATTGTTCAATTACACCGAAAGATATTCCGCTTCCACCATGACATGCTATTCCATTTGGCTTATTGATTATTAAAAAATATTGATCTTCAAATAAAATTTCAAACTGCGCAGTAGGTATAAAATTGTTTTGTTCTGCTTTAGCAGCAACGCGAATAGGAGGGATACGGATAATGTCGTTTAAAACTACTTTTTGCTGAGCGCTACAACGAGACTTATTTATTCGAACCTCACCTGAACGAATTATTCGATATAAATGGCTTTTAGGAACGCCTTTTAATATTTTAATAAGCAAATTGTCTAAGCGTTGATTGTCATCATTTTCGGTAACTGTGTAGTAATTTACTTGATTGTTATTTATTTCGTCCATTGTTCGCTTTAATTATAGTTTATAATATGTCTTTGTTATGTCTTGACAAGATTTTAACTGATTTAGCCGTAGTATAGTTGATTAAAGTAATTTTTACTTACTTGATAGCTGACCGAAAAAAGTAAGTCGCTGTGGTTAAATTTAGTTTTATAAGTGTAATAGGCGACTAAAAAACAAGATATTGGTTGCAAGTTCTTTCGATATGTTAAGCATAGCAAGATTCGAATATTTATATATAAAAAGAAATTCAGATTAGATTTTTTGATAGAAGCAAAAGTTTTAAATTTATTATTTAGATAAATGATTTTAGAGATATTTATTGTTTAAATTAGAGTTTATATGCCAGACGTCTGCAAATACCTATATGCATTAATTATAGGGTTTGTTGCTGTGGTTTTGTGTTCGATTTAAATCAAACTGAGTTTCACGCTAAAAAGGGATTTTAGTTACATGAAACGTATGTTATTTAATGCGACTTATGCTGAAGAGCTTAGAGTTGCATCGGTTGATGGTAAGAAATTACTAAATTTTGATATAGAAACAAGTAGTAAAGAACAACGTAGAGGAAATATCTACAAAGGTTTTGTTACTCGTGTTGAGCCTTCCTTAGAAGCTTGCTTTGTTGATTATGGTCATGATAAGCAAGGTTTCCTTCCTTTCAAAGAAATAGATTATCGTTATTTGCCTGAAATTGATGGGCAAAAATCTAAAGACTTCACTAAGCTACCGCTTGGTACTGAAATGATTATTCAAGTAGATAAAGATGAGCGCGGTAATAAAGGTGCAGCTTTAACTACTTATGTTACTTTACCTGGTCGCTATTTGGTACTAATGCCAAATAACTCACGCTCTGGTGGTATTTCACGCCGTATTGAAGGTGCTGAACGTGAAGAACTAAAAAATTTGATGTCACAATTAACCATTCCTAATGGTATGAGTATTATTTTACGAACTGCTGCTTTAGGTCGTGCTGTAGAAGAATTAGCATGGGATTTAACGTACTTAACTCGCCTTTGGGAAATGATTGTAAATGCTGGTCAAGAAAAAGGTGCTTTTTTAATTTATCTTGAATCTAGCTTAGTAATTCGTTCAATTCGTGATCATTTTTCACCAGATATTTCTGAGATCTTAATTGATACAGAAGAAGTTTATAACCAAGCACGTAGTTTTATGTCATTGGTTATGCCAAATTTTGCTGATCGAGTTAAACACTATCACGATGATGTACCATTATTTTCGCGTTTTCAAATAGAGCATCAAATTGAGTCGGCGTATTCACGCATGGTTACTCTTCCATCTGGTGGAGTTATCGTAATTGATCATACTGAGGCATTAACAGCAGTTGATGTGAATTCGGCTAAAGCAAATAAAGGTGCAGATATTGAAACAACTGCATTTTTAACTAATTTAGAAGCAGCAGAAGAAGTTGCTCGTCAATTACGTTTACGTGATTTGGGTGGTTTGGTTGTGGTTGATTTCATTGATATGGAAAATCCTCGTAATCAACGTGATGTTGAAAATCATTTTAACGCTCAATTATCATTAGACCGTGCTCGTATTCAGATGGGTAAATTGTCTAAGTTTGGCTTATTAGAGTTATCACGCCAAAGATTACAGGCTTCATTGGATGAGTCTACGACAGTAGCTTGTCCTCGTTGTTCAGGTGTTGGTTCAATTCGTGGAATAGAATCAAGTGCGTTACATATATTGCGTTTAGTGCAAGAAGATGTGATTAAAAATAGTGGTCAATTATCAGCTATTCATGTACAGTTGCCAGTTGATATAGCTACATACTTATTAAATGAACGCCGTGATGATGTTGCTAAAATTGAAGCACGCGTTAAAGTTAAGATTGTATTAGTACCGAATGTTCATTTAAATTCACCACAGTATAAGATTAAAAAATTAAGCTATGATTTGTATGATAGTAATTTCCATAAGTCTAGTTATAATTTAGTTGAAGTGCCAGAAGAAACTCTTGGCTATAATTCTGTAACTAAGAAATCGGATAATGCTAATAAAGTTCCAGCTGTTCAACAGATATCTAATTTGAATCCTGCGCCAGTTGTTGAGAAAAAAAGTAAATCAATCTTTGCTGGTTTAGTAAAAACAATTGGATCATGGTTTAGTAGTGAGCCAGAAAAGCCAGCTCCAAAATCACGTAATGGGCAAAATCGTAACAATAATAACAGAACAAAAAAAGATTTTAATGGTGCTGAGCGTAATCCACGCAATAATCGCAATAAAGATACGATTACTCAGAAGCCATTAAATAACTCAAATGAGCGGAATAATCGAAATGTTTCACAAGAGAAACCTAGAGAACAAGTTGAAGATAACAAGAACATTGTTCAACAACAAGTAACACCTCGTGCTGAGAATCCTAATAATAAAGTTAAGCAACCAAAATCATTGCGTAATTTAAATACAAATGCTAATGTGGATAAACCGCAAAAGGCAGATGGTGAGTATGTGCGCCCAGCAGAGAAAAAGCGTTTTAACAAACCTAATGATTTGAGTAACAAGTCAAATGCTAGTGAAACTAATAACCAAGCAGAAAAATCTAGTAATGTTGATGTGTCTGTTACTCCAGTTGTTAGCGATGTTAAAGTAAACAATTTTGCTAAAGTTGAACATAAAGCTGAGTCAGTTGTTGTAAAACAAGAAGAAGTTAAAACTACTATCACTGTAAAGGAGGTTTCGGCTGATGTTCCAGTAAAGCCATATGTGCCTGAAGTTGTTGATTTAGGTAGTATGGAATTGATTTCTACTAGTGCTGATGCATTAGCAAGAGTGGTTGAACATGTTGAGCATGATGATGTAACTTTACCAAGGTTTAATGACGTGGAAAGAGTTCAGAAGACGGTAGATATGAGTAATCAACAGTACGAGTTAGTTGAAACAAAAAATTAATAATCGGCATCACTTTTTAGTGATGCTTTTTTAATGCTGCAAAGCACAAAGGTGTAATCATGTTAAGTCCATTAGAAATGTTTGCAATCGGTGTTGGTCCTTCTAGTTCACATACAGTTGGTCCAATGAAAGCAGGTCTTGAATTTGCAAATTTAGTATTGTCTGATGAGAAATCAAGTGCGAAAGTTGCTCGAATACAGGCTAATTTATATGGTTCACTTGCTTTAACTGGTGAGGGGCATGGTACTTTTTTGGCTGTGATTAATGGACTTGCTGGGCAGCACCCAAAAACTATTGACCCAGATACAATTTACTCTCGTGTAGATGAAATTAAAAGTACCAAGAAATTGCGCTTGGCTGATAAACTATTCGTGGCATTTGATTATGATGTTGATTTACTAATTCACAAAGATCAATTTTTACCAGAACATGCAAATGGTATGAGATTTCTGGCTTTAGATGAGAGAGGCAATACTTTATTAGAAGAAGAGTATTTCTCTATTGGTGGTGGGTTTATCTTAGATAAAAAGCAGATTTCGGAGCGTAAAGCATCAGAAGGATCTAGCGGAGTTGAAGTTCCTTATCCATTTAAAACAGCAAAAGAAATGACTGAGCATTGTGCTAAAAATAATATGACAATTGCTGAATTAGTTTTGGCTAATGAAACTGCGAGCCGCCCAAAAGATGCTGTTGTTAAAGATGCTCTTGAGATTGCTGAAGTAATGCGCTATTCAATTAATCGTGGACTGAAGCATGATGGTATTTTACCTGGTGGATTAAATGTAAAGCGTCGTGCACCAAATTTATATGCTCAGTTAAATAAAAAAGATTTAAACCTGATTTCTGATCAAGATCGTCGCTTATTAGCAATGACTTATGCTATTGCGGTTAATGAAGAAAATGCATCATTTAGTCGCGTGGTTACTGCGCCAACTAATGGTTCTGCTGGAACAATTCCAGGGGTTTTGGAGTATTACCGTAATTTCTATCTAGGTGTAACTGATGATAGAATTGTTGAATTTATTTTGACAGCTGGTGCAATTGGGGTGCTATATAAATATAATGCGTCAATTTCCGCAGCTGAGGTTGGTTGTCAAGGTGAGATTGGTGTAGCGTGTTCAATGGCTGCTGGTGCATTAACTGCTGTAATGGGGGGTAATGTCCAACAGGTTGAGAAATCAGCTGAAATTGCAATGGAGCATTGTTTAGGAATGACATGTGATCCTATTGATGGATTAGTTCAAATTCCATGTATTGAGCGTAATGGGGTGGCAGCTAGTAAAGCAATTGATATTGCTAAACTATCATTACTTGAAAATGAACCAGGTAAAGTTAGCTTGGATGCTGTGATTTTTACAATGATGGAAACAGGTAAAGATATGAGTTCGCGTTATAAAGAAACAGCTTTGGCAGGTCTTGCTGTGAACGTTGTAGCTTGTTGATTTTTGAATTGTGATTCTATCAATTTAACTTCGGTGTTTAATTCTGGGCGCGCATTAAACACCAAACCTCTACTTTGTTAGCGCCTAATTTCTTACACGATCTTGCCATTTCATTTACCGTTGAGCCAGAGGTAACCACGTCATCAATTATTGCTATTGACTTATTCGATAAATTTTCATCGATTTGAAAAGCCCCGTGCATATTAGTAATACGACTGTAGCGATTTAGTGTTGCTTGAGATGTTGTCTCTTTTACTCTATTTGCTATAATTTTATTAATAGCTGGATGATTTTTCAAAAAAATATTGCTTAGCTCATCTACTTGATTAAATCCACGTAAATTTTGTTTATTAGGGTGCAATGGTATAGTGATAATCACATCTGGTAAGTGAGTGACTTGTTGTATAATGCGTTTGTAGAATAAAGTGCTAAGTAAATTTATGTAATGTAAATTGTTCTCATATTTTACTTTGTGTAATATATGATTTAATGGTGAAATGTAATCAAATGCAGTGACTAGCTTATCAAATACAAAATTGTTTTCAATACAGTTTTTGCAAGTGATTTCATTTGGTGATTTGATTATCTGACATTTCCAGCATTTAGTAGCTGGTGTTTGCTTAATTAGGCTGTTGTAACAATCATTACAAATTTGGCTTTCACAACTACACAAACAGATTGCGCAATACTCTATTGGCAAAATAATCTTATTTATCTTATTGATTAAACGGTGTAATATCTTCATAAAATGAGTATACAATACAATTACAAATTATTGCGAGAAATATTGAGTAAGAAACGCTCTAATATACATGAATTAGATAGTGTCTTGCATGAATTATCTGATCGGGTGTTTAATCGCCTAGATTTTATCAAAATTGAGCCCAAAAACATACTTGAATGTGGATATGGAGCAGGGTATGATAATCAATTATTACGAAGCAAATTTAGCCAAGCGCAAATTTATAATTTGGACATAATTAAAGAAAATTTGCCCAAAAATAAAAATAACATTTTAAATAAATTATTTGCTAAATCACATGACGGTCAATCTATTGCTGCCAATTGTCTAGAGATTCCGCTTAAATCAAATAGTGTGGATTTAATCTATGCTAATCAAGTTATTCCGTACGTTGATGATATTGAAAAATATATCAAAGAAATTTTTCGTGTGCTAAATATTGGTGGTACTTGTTTGCTGTCTGGGCTTGGGGTTGATTCATTTAAAGAGTTGCGCGAGTATGGATTATCAACTTTTCGCTTTCCTGATATGCATGATATTGGTGATATGTTAATCGATGCTGGATTTTCAAACCCAGTGGTTGATACCGAATATCTTAATATTCAGTACGATACTCTGACGCAAGCATTGAATGATATACGGATAATTGGGGCAGGTGCTGCAAATTCGCCAGAGTTACGTAATTATATAAGCAAAGAATGCTATCAAAACATTAAAGCTAACTTAAATCAGCCGATTAATATAACGCTAGAAATATTTGTGGTACATGGTTGGAAAGATAAGATTAAATTAGATTTGCCAGAAGGTGTTTCACCAATAAATTTCTCGACTCGATAATTTATCCGCCTTAGATAATAAATAAAGCCAAGTTTTTACTTGGCTTTTGTTTTTTTAATTTAAATTTAATTGACTATTTGGAACTAAGTAATATTGATTATTAAATAATTTAATTACTGAGTAATTACTATTTGTATTAATTGGAAAATCATAAAATGAATATAAAGCATTATCACTATTTTTAATATTACAATTAATCATATCAAACTCTCTCATGAAGTCATAATTGGCTGTTGTGCTTACTTTTGAAGTTCCTCTTTGAGTTAAACCAATAACACCATGAGTATTTGTATAAACTTTTCCATTTACATTTCTTAATTTTTGCTCAATTACATTTTTTGAAAACCAACCTTTGTCATCACTATTATTTGTAAGATTAGCTAATGTGTAAACTCCATTATTAAAATTATAGCAATAATTTTTGTTTTCTAAGATTTTATAAAGCATAGCTCTATTATTTGCTTCATCAACTCCATAGTTAATGTAATCTGTTGTATTAACCCATGCATTATTAACTATTTGGTAATCAGATGAATTTGTAAAGTTTCCATTTTGTGACACTACAATATCTGTAAAACCAATTCTTGAATAAATGTTTCCCAAAGTTCCAATAACATTGTGATAATTACCAACTGAAGTTGTGTTATTTACAATATTACTTGCACCAACATTTTCCCCATTTTTTGCAATATATGGATTATAATTATAACTTCCATTAATACCACTTAAAACTTGTTGATTATTTAAAGTTAAAGAGTTATTTGACTGGTTATAAATAACTTCTCTAATGAAGACATTTTGAGTTATTTCTGGGTCACTACTTTGAACCCAATTCATAACTTTGTTTCCATTCATAGAGAATTGAAATTGTCCATTAACTGAACCAAGCATACTTTCTACATTTTGATTTGATTGAATTGAAATACTTTGGTATGATAAAGTATTATTTTGATTAAATGGGATTCTATGATCACATATAATACCATCATCAATATCACTAGTGCAATACCTCTCATTTGGATTATTTAATGATTTGAACTCATAATTAATTTGAATGTTTTGATTTTGAGGTAAATTTAAATTACTATTCCAATAAACTTTGAATTTATAAACACAACTAGATTTTGAATTCAATACAAAGTCACCTGGTTTATTAATCCTAGAACAATCTACAAAATCACCTTGCTCTCCATTATACGATTCTGTAAATTCCATTGGGTGAACTAAATAATCATTATAGTTACCCGAAGCAACATCTGGCTCTTGAAAAGTTTCTTCTGTTATTGGGGAATTATTAAAAATTTTGACAGAAACAGAGTTTGGATTTGTAACTTTCATATACCAAATTTTAGTTCCACCGATTTTATCTAAATTTAAAGGTTGTCCTAATGTAGTAAAAACTAATGGTTGAAGGGACTCAACTGGTGGGTTTGGATCTGGGTCTGGACCAGGACCTGGTCCTGGAGTATCACCGCCTCCATCACCTCCACTGTTACACGCGATTAACCCTAATGCTCCACCAAGTGCTAATAAAAGCCTAATATTCTTTTTCATCTTTTTGAATTCCCTTTTATAAATTATGCAATATTTCATTACAAAAGTATTCAAAATTCTAGGGTATAAAATTGGAGTATCTTGATTTTGCAATGACTTTCCAATAAATAAATAAAAATTCTTAGGTTGGGTGTGCCAAACTGAAACAGTTTTACTTTGTGGTTTGTGCTTTTGGGTGTGTGTAGTATAATTCTAGACTTTGGTATAGCTTGGTTCAAAGACTTGTTCACTCAAGCGCTCACTGTGTTTATAAACTTTGATTTATAGAGGGTGCATTATACCTAAAATGAAGCCAAAGTCTAGTGTTAAAAAATGCTTTATCGTATAAGGTCAAGTCAGCTAAATAAACTATATGAACGAACAACATTCAGATTCAAATTTTTTATCTAAAGTCATAGAATTATTTAATTTATAGCAATGAGCCTGCAATATTGATTGGCATTGATGGCATTATTTTGTTTGTCGGAGAGAAAATACAGGATATTACTGGTATTAGTGCAGATGACTTACTTGGTAAGAATCATCTTGATGTTTTGCCATTGCCTAAAGATAATATCGACTCAATTTTGACTGCTATAGATGATGTGCTACAACATAAAGAGCAGTATGAATTTCTATCTGTCAATCTTAATCATGAAATTGGTTATGCAATACTGCATTGTATATTAAAGCCTATTATCAATCCATCTACTCATAATGTAGTTGTATTACATGTTGAGTCTAAAAAGCTTCCGTTACACATTTATTTAAACAGTATTTTGTCACAAGTTAACGCTCAATCTCTTTCAGATAAATACAATCAAATGAATAAAGATGATTTGTTAACTTTACGAGAGCATGAAATAGCATTTCTATTGTTTTACTTTAAGTCGGCTAAGAAGGTCTCTATAGTTTTATCTGAAATCTATGGAAAGCCTGTTTCTGCAAAGACTATTGCAAATATAATTAGTGCTCAGCTGTATTCTAAATTTGATGTATATGGACAGGAAGCCTTGCTAGACAAAATTTATGAACTCGGATATCATCAAAAAATTCCACAATCTTTTCTTTCAAATCTCTTTATTAAACTTAGTTAGTGTCTTGGGAAAATTTCCTATATAAATTAGGTGTATTTATAGCATAAAATTCGCTTCTTAATACGGTTTATAAGTGAGTGAATTATGAATAAAGCAAAATTAATGCAGCTAATTATGCTGAGTTTATTGATATCTTTTGGTTCTGTTGGTGTGGTATGTATTACTCCAGGGATGCCAGAAATTGCACATTATTTTCAAATTAATGATGAATGGCTGGGCTTTACGATTTCATTTTATTTGTTTGGCTATGCTTTTGGTCAACTAATTTACGGTGCGCTTACCAATAGATTTGGTGGAAAAGTTGCAATTAATATTGGTGTGATTTTGACCGTGATTGGTTGTATAGGTATTGTTTACTCGTATTACTGTAACGTATTCTGGGTTTTATTGTTTTTTAGAGTAATTATGGCGTTGGGTGCAGCATCTGGTTTAAAGATGACTTTTACTTTGGTGCACAAATTGTTTTCTAATGATGAGACGCCAAGGATTCTTGGATTATTGACTATATCTTTTGCAGTTATACCTGGATTAGCGGTTTATTTTAGTAGTGAATTGGTTGAGCACTTTGGCTGGGTGGCGCCGTTTTATTTTATGATTGTATACTCATCGGTTATTATTGTTTTGAATCAAGTGTTTCCAGATGTTTGCTTGCCAACTAAAAGTGCTTTGTCTTGTCGTTCTATAATTAAAGGATATACTGCTCAGTTTCAGAGTCGGCAGGTTATATTTGGTGGGTTGTTGCTTGGTTTAGGAAGTTGTTTTGTGTATGTATTTTCTACTTTGTCTCCTATTTTAGCCATGAACGTTATGGGATTGTCACCTAATAAATATGGTGCATATAATTTGCTGCCAACTCTAGGTATATTGGTTGGTTCATTAGCATCTAACTATTTTGGTAAAGTCTGGGCACCAATTAAATCATTAAAGATTGGGCTGTTGGTTATATCAATTGGCGTTGGTTGTTTAACTATATTGGTAGCCATGCTTCACAATCCATTTAGTATCTTTGCGCCAATGATTATTATTTATATTGGGTTGTCATTCATTTTTGGAAATAGCTCTACTTTAGCTCTGAAAAATATTTCTGATGTATCCAATGCTTCAGCGGTGATGAGTTTTATAAATATTTTATCTTCTGTGATTTTAGTTATATGTCTTTCGAATTTCGATTTAAATAATATTTTACTGTTGCCAATGATTTTTGTTATTCTCTGCTTTGTAGGTGTTTTTTGGTTTGCTAATCTCATTAAAGCTATAGAAAAATAATTAGATTAATGTTGCGAGTGTGATTTGCTAGTTGGTGTTTCACTAGTTAACTACTCAGTCCAATAGTTTTAAAACTGAGTAAAGAAAAAAGGTTGATTTTGAAATCAACCTTTTTAGATTTTGGATTAGTTAGTCCTCTTTAGGATATCTAGATCTAAAATCATCTACTTTATCTAAGTTATCATACATTTTTTCGCGATATGCTTCAGATTTTTCTGATGAGCCACCGTTTTTTCTTTCCCATTGATCAACTTTTTTTATATTTTGTTTTGCAGTATTTTCAACGGTGTCAACAAAGAAATCTATCACGCTTTTAAAGAAGCTCATATTTATCCTTTTGAAAGTTTATGATCTTGGTTTGCCCGCATCATCACGTTTTTTTCTCCATTGTCCATCTTGATTGCGAGATCTATTCTCTCCAGCAGTTGGACCAGTTTTAACGATTGGACCATGAGTATCTTTTGGAGATTTGCTTTTTTTATCATCTGACATAGTAATCAATACCTCTAAAAATCAATTTATATTTTTGTAATGATTGAATATTTCAATACAGTGTAGAGTATACACTACTACTACTACTGTCAAATTCTGATCGCTTTTGATGAAATTTATTTATTGTCGTATTTCTCTTACGGTATGTGCTACAATACTCACCTTTGGTACAGCTGGGTTCAAAGACTTGTTCAATCAAGCACCTACTGTGTTTATAAACTTCGATTTATAGAAGGTGCATTATGCCTAAAATGAAATCAAAGTCTGGTGCTAAAAAACGCTTTATCGTACAAGGTAGCGGTGGCATCAAACGCTCGAAAGCATTCAAACGTCATATTTTGACTAAGAAAACAACTAAAAACAAACGTCAACTACGTGGTACAGTACAAGTGAGCGCCTGCGATATGGGTCACGTACGTAGCATGTTGCCTTACGCATAATTAAAGGAGTTTTAGAATGCCTAGAGTAAAACGTGGTGTAGTGGCTCGTGCCCGCCATAAAAAAATATTAGCTTTAGCTAAAGGCTATCGTGGTCGTCGTGGTAATGTATTCCGCGTAGCTAAAGAAGCGGTTATGAAAGCTGGTCAATATGCTTATCGTGATCGTCGTCAAAGAAAACGTCAATTCCGTACTTTATGGATTGCGCGTATTAATGCTGGTTGCCGTGAGTTGGGTTTAACTTATAGCCGTTTCATTAATGGTTTAACAAAAGCTGAAGTTGCTGTAGATCGTAAAGTTTTATCTGATCTTGCAATTCACGATAAAGTTGCTTTTGCTAAATTCGTTGAAATTGCAAAAAGCAAATTAGCGTAATACAATTGAATTACCGTATAATAATGGGGGCTATTAAGCCCCCATTATTATTTATATAGCTTGAGAAAATTAATGCAGCAATTAGATATCAAAGATAAGCTTTTACAGCAACGAGTAGTTAATTCTTTAGAAAAAGTTTGGGATTTAACTGATGACTTGGTTGATTTTTATCCGCCATATGATGGTTATACTGTTACTGTGTTTGGTTCAGCTCGTATTGATGAGACGTCAATCCACTATCAAGATGTAGTAAATTTCACCAAAACTTTAGCTCGTTTAGAGTGTAATGTGATTAGTGGTGGTGGTCCTGGGATTATGGAGGCTGCTAATCGTGGTGCGGTAGAAGGGCGCTTTATTGACTCAAAGATTAAATCAGTTGGTATTTGTATTGAGCTTCCATTCGAGCAAAAAAATAATCAATACCTTGATGAAACTTTTCCACATAAAACATTTTTTACACGGCTACAGCATTTTACAGCGGTGACCGATTGCTTTGTAGCGTTTTATGGTGGTATCGGTACGGTATTAGAGATATTGACTGTATTACAGTTGATGCAAGTGAAGAAATTAGAAAATAGAAAATTGATCCTAGTTGGCAAAATGTGGCGAGGGTTAATTGATTGGTTTGAAAAAGAAATGCTGAATGAGGATATACAGTTGATTCATCAAGGTGACTTGTTGATTCCACATGTGGTTGATCATTATTCAGAGGCTGTAGAGATAGTGAAACAGCATCGTTTGGAGATAAATGTATAGTTAACTTATTTTTAGACTGGACGTCTTGATTCGCTTATAACCTACAATTTGTAGGTGTCTGCGCTCACTGCATAGCCCAGTTTAATCTAAGTTAACTAATAGTTATGTTAATTAATGGATAGATAAATGGAACAGCTTAATCAAGTTTTAGCTACGTCACTTGACGAAATAAAACAATTAAAATCCTTACAAGAATTAGAGCAATTAAAAGCACGATACGTTGGTAAAAGTGGTGCTATTACAGCTTTTATGCAAAAATTAAAAGATATTGCGCCAGAAGAACGTAAGAGTTTTGGTGCTGAAGTTAATAAAATCAAAACACAATTTGAAGATGCTTTAAATGAGCAAAAGCAATCTATTGTGGCAGCAGAGCTAGAAAGAAAATTAGCTAGTGAGACTATTGATGTAACTTTAGATGGACGTGGTGCTAAAAATGGAAGCCTACATCCAGTTAGTTTGACGCTAGAACGATTAGTTTTATTATTTGGTCAGATGGGGTTTCGCGTGGCAAGTGGTCCAGAGATTGAGACTGATTATTATAATTTCAAAGCACTTAACATACCTGATAATCATCCAGCACGTGCTATGCAAGATACATTTTATACTGAGTCTGGGCATGTACTTCGTACGCATACTTCGCCGATTCAAGTACGTTTTGCAGAAAAGCAAACGCCGCCAATTAAAATTGTTGCACCAGGTCGAGTATTCCGTGTGGATATGGATGCAACGCATTCACCTATGTTTCATCAGTTAGAATTGTTATGGATTGATAAAGGAATTAGTTTTGCTAATCTGAAAGCAGTAATTATTGAATTTATGCGTAAATTCTTTGAAGATGATTCATTGCAAGTGCGTTTCAGAGCATCATTTTTTCCATTTACTGAGCCATCAGCTGAGATAGATATTTACTTTGCAAAAGCTAAAAAATGGCTTGAAGTAGGTGGTTGTGGTATGGTTCATCCAAATGTGCTTAATTATATGAATATTGATGCAAATGAGTATTCAGGTTTTGCATTTGGTTTTGGGATTGATCGATTAGCAATGCTTAAATATGGTATTACGGATTTACGTTTGATGTTTGAGAATGATTTAGATTTTCTAACTCAGTTTAGAGGTCATTAAAATATGAAAATTTCATGGAATTATTTACAGAGTTTATTTGCGGAAAAGTTAGATAAAGCGAATGTACTAGAGCGTTTGACAATGGCAGGTCTTGAAGTTGAAGAAGAGAATCCTGTTGCACCTGTTTTTAGTGGAATCGTAGTTGGTGAAGTAATAGAGTGCGAAAAACATCCAGATGCAGATAAGTTATCTTTATGTAAAGTTGATGCTGGTACTGGCGAATTATTACAGATTATCTGTGGTGCATCAAACGTGGCGAAAGGGGTGAAAATTCCTTGTGCTAAAGTTGGTGCGGTTTTACCAGGAGATTTTAAGATTGCTGAACGTAAGATGCGTGGAATTGTATCTTATGGAATGTTATGTAGTGGTAATGAAATTGGCTGCCCAGATGATGTTGATGGTTTATTGTTATTGCCACAAGATGCGCCAATTGGTATGGATATTCGCGAGTATTTAGATTTAAATGATACTATCGTTGAGTTTAAAATTACGCCAAATCGAGGTGACTGTTTGTCATATGCTGGCTTAGCTCGTGAAATTGCAGTTTTATCTGGCGCTAAATTGCTTCCAGTGGCTAAGGCTAAAGATTTTTTGACGAATTCTGAGAGTAAGCTTAAATTAAATGTTGAAGCCAAAGAGTCTTGTCCGCATTATGTAGGTCTAGAAATATCTGGTGTAAACAACAGTGTATCTACTCCAAAATGGATGGCAAATATTCTATTGCGTAGTGGCGTGAAAAGTATTTCACCTATTGTTGATATTACGAATTATGTAATGTTACGCCTAGGTCAGCCAATGCACGCTTTTGATTTAGCTAAAATCAATGGTGGAATTGGTGTACGTATGGCGACTAATGGTGAAGAGCTTAAATTGCTTGACGGTAAAGATGCTAAATTAGTTGATGACACTTTAGTAATAGTTGATGGCGCTAATAAGCCTGTTGCTATTGCTGGAGTGATGGGTGGTTTAGATTCTGGAGTTACAGAAACTACGCAGAATATCTTATTGGAAAGCGCCTTTTTCACGCCGCATATAGTTGCAGGTAAAACGAAGAAATATGGTGTAAATTCAGATTCTGCATTCAGATTTGAACGTGGAGTTGATACGCAAATTCAGCATGATGCTATTAACTTAGCTACGAGTTTGGTATTAGAAATTTGTGGGGGCGAAGTTAAGTCGCACATTCATTTTAATGCTAAAACATCTGAATCTAAAACTATTCAGATTAGCTTTACTGAGATTAATTCATTAGTTGGCGAAGTTATTGCTAAAGAAATTATCTTAAACATCCTTAATGGTCTTGGGCTTTGTGTTTCTGAATCAAGTGATGTTTTAACTATTAATGTACCAAGTTATCGTTTTGATTTATCGATTAAACAAGATATCGTTGAAGAAATTATCCGTGTATATGGTTATGACAAGATAACTGCGGTTATGCCAAAGCTTGAATACTCATTAGACTATTTAGATAAAAAAACTTTGCAAGAGCAGATGATTAAGCGCCAAATGGTAGATGCTGGATTTAATGAAGTTATTAATTATGCTTTTGTTGAAGAGAAATATGATGCGTATTTTGCTGAGTGTTATCCTAAAGCAGTTAAGCTATTAAATCCAATTGCTGGTTTATCAGTAATGCGCACTAATTTATTGTCTGGTTTAGTTAAGACAATGCAATCGAATATTAATCGTGGTCATCAAAGCATCAAATTATTTGAATTGGCTAAGGTGTTCCATGGCGAAGAAAATGATGCGCAGCATCTTTACTTAGCTGGATTACTTTATGGTACAATATGCCCTCTTAATTGGGCGGTTAAATCAAGAAATGTTGATTTTTATGATCTTAAAGCTCATTTGGAAAGTGTTTTAGCGGGTTATGTTAAATTAGGCTTTGTAGCAAATAACTTACCGAGTATTTATCATCCAGGTCGCTCG
>RXKI01000014.1:0-12490 GCA_003962895.1 Neisseriaceae bacterium | reverse complement strand
AAAAAGTCTCTCGCGATTTGGCATTAGTTGTTGATAAAAATATAAATGCTGATGGATTATTAAATGCGGTTGATGAGCTAAAAATAGAAGCTTTAAAAGATTCAACAGTATTTGATGTTTTCGTCGGTGGAAATCTTGCGGATAATGTGAAGAGTGTTGCGATTAATTTTATTTTTCATGCTGATTATAATTTAGCTGATGATGAAGTTAATGGTTATTTAGAAAAAATTAAACAAGTATTGCATAGCAAATTTAATGCAGAATTAAGATAATTAATTGTAAGGGTAGATAAATGAGTGAGACTGTAACAAAAAATGAATTGATACAAGTCGTGATGGAAAATTCTCAGCTGTCACGTTTAGAAGCATATCGTTTTGTTGAAGATTTTTTTGAAATAATGACTAAAAGCCTAGAAGACGGTGGCGAAGTAAAAGTTTCTGGTTTTGGTAATTTTGTTTTGCGTGATAAAGCAGCGCGTGTTGGACGTAATCCAAAAACTAAAGAAGAGTTTCCAATTGAAGCTCGTCGAGTAGTATCTTTTCATACAAGTAATCTCTTAAAGGATTTGATAAAGGATTACAAAGTTGAATAAAATAAAAAGCTCAAACATTGGTTTGGGTTTTTTTATTAACCTTAAGGTTGACTATGTTGCAAGGTTATCCATGAAAATAATGTGGTTAATTTCAGTCTCTAGGTGTATAATTAAGTATTGTTTGTAAGGGGTTAGATCTATTATGAAACAGTATTGGAAAGAAATTTCTATATTATTGGTTGTGAAAGCAGTTTTATTAACTGGCTTGTGGTATGTTTGCTTTAGAGACCCGCCACAGCTTGATGATAAAACTGTTGGTGAGCATGTTTTTATTGGTCGTTAAGTTGAAAGGTTGTAATATATGGAAAATTTAGTTGATTTATCGCGGTTACAATTTGCGATAACAGCCATGTACCACTTCATTTTTGTACCATTAACTCTTGGTATGGTATGGATTTTGGTAATCATGGAATCAATTTATGTCATTACAGGTAAAGAAATTTACAAAGATATGACTAAATTTTGGGGTAAATTATTTGGGATTAATTTTGCTATTGGGGTAACCACTGGTTTGACTATGGAATTCCAGTTTGGTACGAATTGGGCATATTATTCTCATTATGTAGGTGATATTTTTGGTGTTCCACTAGCTATTGAAGGTTTAATGGCATTTTTCTTAGAGTCAACGTTTATTGGGATGTTCTTTTTTGCTTGGGATAGAGTTTCTAAGAAACAGCATTTATTATTTACTGTATTAGTTGCAATTGGTTCTAATCTATCTGCATTATGGATTTTAGTTGCCAATGGTTGGATGCAAGATCCTGTTGGTACTACATTTAATCCATTAACTATGCGTATGGAATTATCAAGTTTCTTTGATGTTTTATTTAGTCCAGTAGCTCAAGCTAAATTCTTCCATACAACTTGTGCTGGTTATGTAACTGCATCGGTATTTGTATTGGGTATTTCATCGTACTACATACTGAAAAAGCAAGATTTACCATTTGCTCGTCGTTCATTTAAAATTTCGGCATTATTTGGCTTGTTTGCTTCAATTGCTGTAATTATTATGGGTGATCAGTCTGGTTTATATGTTTACCATGCTCAGCCAACTAAGTTAGTTGCGATTGAAGGTATCTGGGAAACTGAACAAGCGCCAGTTGGTTGGTCGATATTTGCTATTCCAGATGATAAGGGCATGACGAATAAATTTGATGTAAAAATTCCTTATGTTGGTAGCTTGATATTGAATCATGATTTAACTTCGCCAATTATTGGTGCAAAAGAGTTAATTGCTGAGAATGCAGTTAAAGTTGAAAAAGGTCGTGAAGCTTTATTAATGCTTGAAGCATTACAAAAAGATCGTCAAAATACGCAATTAGCCTATGAAGTAAAAGCAAATTCTGAGTATTTGGGTTATGGTTTATTATTGAAAAAATATACTAATGATTTGAATAATGTAACACCTGATATGATTGCAAAAGCGGCTCGTGATACAGTGCCTGGGGTGTTTCCATTGTTTTATTCATTCCGCATCATGTTTGCATTAGGATTCTCATTCTTCTTGTTATTCTTGATTGCTGCATGGACATCTTATGGCAAAAACAGTAGCTATGAAAAGAAAACTTGGTTATTAAAATGGGCTTTATGGTGGATTCCAACTCCATGGATTGCTTGTTGGGCTGGTTGGTTTGTGGCTGAATATGGTCGTCAACCATGGACTATTTATGGCGTGTTACCAACTTATCAATCGGCATCTAGTTTGACTAGTGGAGAATTAATATTCTCATTAACAGGGTTCTTTGTAATTTATACAGCTTTATTGATTGTTGAATTGTGGTTAATGTTTAAATATGCAAAATTAGGTCCATCTAGTTTAGGTACTGGTAAATACCACTTTGAGAAAGATCAGGTGAAATAAATGGAATATGAAATATTAAGATTTATTTGGTGGGTTCTGGTTGGTGTGTTATTGATCGGACTTATGGTGATGGATGGTCATGATATGGGTGTTGGTACCTTGTCACCTTTTGTTGGAAAGACCGACCTGGAGCGTCGTGCTGCAATCAATTCAGTAGCTCCGCATTGGGATGGTAATCAAGTTTGGTTTGTAACTGGTGGTGGAGCTATATTTGCTGCTTGGCCATTGGTTTACGCTGCGTCATTCTCTATGCTATACATTGCTATTTTAGCTGTACTATGGACATTGTTTTTACGTGCTCCGGCATTTGACTATCGCTCAAAAATTGAATGTCCTAAATGGCGTGGTATGTGGGATTGGGTGTTATTCACTGGTTCTGCTGTGCCTCCATTATTATTTGGTGTTGCGTTTGGTAATGTGATTCAAGGTATTCCATTTCACTACGATGTTGATTTACGTTTAGTAAGTGATGCAGCTAATCCAATTATGGGATTCATTGCATTATTAAATCCATTTGCATTATTGTGTGGTGTGGTTGCATCCGCAATGACTACTGCGCATGGTGGTGTATATCTAACTCTTCGTACTGAAGGTGCTATGCAAAAACGCGCGCAAAAAGCTGCAATGATATTTTCGTTAATTGCTATTATTGGTTTTGCAATTGGCGGTCTATGGATTGGACATATCAATGGTTATATTGCGTCTAATTTAGATCCTAATGCTCAATCAAACCCATTGGTTAAAACTGTAGAAGTTGTACAAGGTGCTTGGTTAAATAATTATAAATTATATCCGTTTATGATTGTGGCACCAGTATTAGGGTTTGTTGGCTTGATTATGTCAATCATATTCAATAGCAAATTGAAATCTGGTATTGCATTTATTTTTAGTGGTATTGGTATGGCTGGAATTATATTGACAGCTGGTGCTTCAATATTCCCTTTCATTTTGCCTTCAAGCTCTGTTCCTGGTAGCAGCTTAACAGTTTGGGATGCGACATCATCTGAACATACTCTGTTATTGATGTTGGTAGCTGCTTTAATTTTTACACCGTTAATTTTAGTTTATACTTCATGGGTATATAAAATTATGCGTGGTAAATTAACAACTGCGAGAATTGAAGAAAATTCTCACGGTATGTACTAAGGGGAGTGATATGCTATTTTTAGTTTGGATAATCGGTGCAGTTGTTATTGTTAGAATTTGTGCTGATACTATGGAAAAGCAAGAAAATGATTCTACAGAGTTAGATAGAGAATAACTTTGTAAAGCATTAAATTGTAAAACACCCTTAGATTTTCTAAGGGTGTTGTTGTTTGCGACGATTAGCTTAAAAAGGAAAAGAAGTATAGATAAAATCACAATTTATGCCATTCTAAAGCTGAGTAATGCTTTTATGCTATGATATAATACTATACAAAGTATCTGTATGGTTTTATAGATGCTGTAATCCTAGTAAATTAAAAGGTGATTTTTAACGATGAGTAAGATTAAGGCTTTGCTTGTTGCTGCTTCAGCTTTTTTGGGAGTTACAATGCTAACTGGTTGTAAAGACCTAGTATTGATTCACTCAAAAGGTGCTGTTGGGCTAGATGAGAGAGATCTAATTATCATAGCTACACTTTTAATGTTGTTGGTTGTTGTACCAGTGATTATTATGACTATCGTATTTGCGATTAGATATCGTGCTACAAATACGAAAGCTACGTATGATCCTAGCTTCCACCACAGCAATAAAATTGAAGTTGTGATTTGGGGTGTTCCAATTATTATTATTGGAATATTGGCAACAATAGTTTGGAAAACATCACATTCATTAGATCCATATAAACCTTTGGATTCTGATGTAAAACCACTTGAAGTTCAAGTTGTGGCATTAGATTGGAAGTGGTTGTTTATTTATCCTGAGCAACATATTGCTACAGTAAACTATTTAGAAATTCCAGCTAATACGCCAATTAATTTCAAAATTACTGCAGGCGATGCGCCAATGAATTCATTTATGATTCCTCAGCTTGGTGGTCAAATATACGCAATGGCGGGTATGCAAACTCAATTACACTTAATCGCTGATGAAGAAGGTGTATATGATGGACGTGGCTATGGCTTTAGTGGTGAAGGTTTCAATGGTATGCATTTCAAAACTCGTGCTGTATCACAACAAGAGTTTGATAGCTGGGTTGAACAAACTAAGTCAACAGCAACAGAAGATTTAAGTGCTGGTGCATTTGATGAATTAGAAAAACCTAGTGAGTATGTTGAACCTAAATTCTACCGTGATGTTGAGCCAAATTTATTTAGCAATATCATGATGAAATTTATGGGTCCAATGGATTCAGCTAATGCTTCTGAGCACGCTGATGCAAGTGGAACAACTAGCATGCCTGGCATGGTAATGGACAATAAATAATTGTTTAGTGGGAAATCGAAATGATTGACTTTTTTGGTAGATTAAGTTGGGACTCTATTCCATTTAGCGAACCGCCTGCAATGATTGCTGGTGGAGGAATGGTGTTCGGGGCTATTGCTTTAGTTATAGCAATAACCTATTTTAAAAAATGGGGCTATTTGTGGAGAGAATGGTTTACTTCGGTAGATCATAAACGCATTGGTATCATGTATATTATCGTGGCAATCGTTATGTTGCTGCGTGGTTTTGCTGATGCTGCTTTAATGCGTACACAACAAGCTATTTCGGTTGGTAGTAACTATGGGTTCTTACCACCAGATCACTACGATCAAATTTTCACTGCTCATGGCGTGATTATGATTTTCTTCGTAGCGATGCCTTTTGTAATTGGATTAATGAATATTGTGGTACCTCTACAAATTGGTGCACGTGACGTTGCTTTCCCATACCTTAACTCTGTAAGCTTCTGGCTATTCATGGTTGGTGTGATTTTAGTAATGTTGTCATTGATCGTTGGTTCATTTGCGCAAACTGGTTGGGTTGCATATGCTCCGTTATCTGAGAATCAATTTAGCCCTGGTGTTGGTATGGACTATTATATATGGTCATTACAAATATCGGGTATTGGAACGACAATTTCAGGGATTAACTTCTTTGTAACAATCTTGAAAATGCGTTGTCCTGGTATGTCATTAATGAAAATGCCAGTATTCACGTGGACTGCGTTATGTGCAAATATCTTGATTATTATTTCATTCCCAATGTTGACAGCCGCAATTGCTTTATTAACATTAGATAGATACTTAGATTTCCATTTCTTTACCAATGACATGGGTGGTGACCCAATGTTGTATGTAAACTTAATTTGGGCATGGGGACATCCTGAGGTATATATTTTAGTATTGCCAGTGTTTGGGGTCTTCTCTGAAGTTACATCTACATTCTCTCGTAAGCCATTATTTGGTTACGGCACGATGGTTTATGCAACTTGTGCGATTACTGTATTGTCATTTATCGTTTGGTTACATCACTTCTTTACAATGGGAGCTGGTGCAAACGTAAATGCATTCTTTGGTATTGCCACAACAATTATTGCGATTCCAACAGGGGTTAAGATATTTAACTGGTTATTTACTATGTATCGTGGACGCATTACATTTACTGTTCCTATGTACTTTACAATTGGGTTTATTATTACATTCTCAATTGGTGGTATGACAGGTGTATTATTAGCGGTTCCTGGTGCAGATTTCTTATTACATAACAGCTTGTTTGTAATCGCTCATTTCCACAATGTAATTATTGGTGGTGTGGTATTCGGTGTTATGGCTGCCTTAACATTCTGGTGTCCAAAAGCATTTGGTTTCAAAATGAATGAAACTTTAGGTAAATATTCATTCTGGTGTTGGTTAGTTGGTTTCTATGTTGCCTTTATGCCGTTATACGTATTAGGTTTCATGGGTGCAACTCGTCGTTTAAGTCACTATGATTATTCTACTGGATGGCATCCATTGTTTGTAACTGCCTTTGTTGGTATGTTAATTATTGCAGCTGGTATAGGTTTCCAAGTGTTACAAATTGCTGTGAGTATTCTTACACATAAGAAAAACCAAGACTATACTGGAGATCCTTGGGATGGTCGTACTTTAGAGTGGTCTACTATGTCTCCTCCTCCATTCTATAACTTTGCACATGTTCCGACTGTGGATAGTTTAGAGCCTTGGTGGGATCATAAACATGGTAAAAAAATATTCCCAGAGAATAAACCGTATGAAGATATCCATATGCCAAAAAATACAGGTATTGGTGTAATAATTGGTATTTTCGCGTTTGGTCTTGGATTTGGTTTGATTTGGTATATGTGGTGGTTAGTGATTGCTAGTGGTCTAGGAATTTTCGCATGTATCGTAGCTCGTTCTTTTGATCAAGAGATTGATTACTATGTACCAGCAAAAGAAGTAGAGCGAATTGAAAATGAACTAGCTATACGTAGGGAGAAAGCATAATGACAGCTCATTCAGCTAATCATCATTCAGATGATCATCATGATCATGATGCAGAGGTGAAGTCAAAAGTTTTATTTGGCTTCTGGATTTATATCATGAGTGATTTGATTATCTTCTCATGTTTATTTGCCGCTTATGCTGTATTGCATACACATTTATTTGGTGGGCCAAGTGGTAAAGAGTTATTTGACTTAAACTATGTAATGATTGAAACATTCTTGCTATTGACGAGTAGCTTTACTTATGGTTTAGCTATGCTTGAAGCAGAGAAAAATAATAAATCACTTACATTGGTTTGGTTGTTTATTACGTTTTTACTTGGTGCAGGGTTTATTGGCATGGAAATAAATGAGTTTCATCATTTAATTCTTGAGGGCTTTGGACCACACAGAAGTGCATTCTTGTCTTCATTCTTTGGTTTAGTTGGAACGCACGGGTTACACGTAACTTGTGGTCTAATTTGGATGGCAATGATGATGTTCCAAGTTTGTCGTTTTGGTTTAACGCCAATGGTAACTCGTAAATTAGCGTGTTTAAGTTTGTTCTGGCATTTCTTAGATATCGTTTGGATTTTTGTATTTACTATCGTTTACTTGATGGGGGTGATGTAATGAGTAATCATCAAGGAGGCCATGGCTCAGCTAAAGCTTATATAATTGGTTTTATATTATCAATTATATTAACTGTAGTTCCTTACTATTTAGTTGTTAATCATTCTATGGCAGTAGATGAATTAGCACTAGCAGTTATGGTAATTGCAGTTGGTCAATTATTGATTCAAGTTATCTTCTTCTTACATTTGAGTTTCAAAGGTGAGGAACAAGGTAAGACTTTATCATTTATATTTATTCTAGTAGTAGTAGCGATTTTAGTAATTGGTACATTATGGATCATGTGGAATCTACATGAAAATATGATGCCAAATGACATGAATATGCTGAATCACTAATTAAGTATATTGTATTCCTGATGGCTAATCATTTGATGTAAAATCACTGGTTAGCCATTTTTATTTATTATTGTTAAGTATACGAATTGATTAAAAAATATATTTCTATTACCAAACCTGGAATCATTTTTGGTAATTTAGTCACAGTTGCTGGTGGCTTCTTTTTAGCAGCAAAATATAATGTAAGTTTGCCATTGTTATCTGGTACGCTTATTGGTATTTCTTTTATTATAGCTAGTGGTTGCGTATTTAATAATGTGATTGATGCAGATATTGATAGCATCATGAGTCGTACGCAAAATCGTGTTATGGTACAAAAGCAAATTAGTAAACCAATAGCATTATTGTATGCGGTTATATTGGGTGTTGTTGGTGGCACTTCTTTGGTGGTGTTTGCTAATTATCTGACTTTATATATTGCATTAGTTGGATTATTTTTTTATGTTGTTGTATATACACTAGGGTTTAAACGAAATTCAGTTTACGGTACTCTAGTTGGTAGCATCTCTGGTGCTGTTCCACCTATTGTTGGCTATTGTGCGGTTAGTAATCAGATTGATGCTGGTGCAATAATATTATTTATCATGCTCGTAATTTGGCAGATGCCACACTCATATGCAATTGCAATTTTTCGTTTCCAAGATTATGAATCAGCCAAAATTCAAGTATTACCTGTGGCTAAAGGTACTCGTGCAGCTAAAATTAATATAATTGTTTATTGTATATTATTTGCTTTAACTTCGCCGTTACTGTATTGTTATCATTATGCTGGTGTTTATTATTTGCTTGTTAGCTCTGCTATTAGTATTTGGTGGGTAAAATTAGCTTTTGACGGTTTAAAAGCTACCGATGATATAAAATGGGCGCGTAAAGTATTTGGCTTTTCTTTAATTGTTATCATGTCATTATCATTAATGATGTCAATAAATCCAATCTAATGAAAAAAAATAAAACTCTTAGTACTATATTCCTGACAATATTTTTGGATATGATGGGAATTGGGATATTGATTCCAGTTTTTCCGCTTTTAATTAGTCATGCCTCAGAATTTTGTGTAACTCCTGCAACTTGGACTCAAGGTGATAGTTACATTATGTCAGGATGGTTGCTTGCAACTTATCCATTATGTCAATTCATCATGAGTCCAATTTTAGGGCAGTTATCTGATCGCTATGGGCGTAAAAAAATATTAATAATATCAATTTTAGGTACAGCTATTTCATATCTCTTATTTGGTTTAGCAATTCTTTATAAAAATATTCCTGGGCTATTTATTGCGCGTATTATCGACGGTATTTCTGGTGGCAATATTTCAATTGCACAAGCTGTAATTGGGGATATTAGTACACCTGAGAAACGAGCGCGTAATTTTGGGTTAATTGGTGTGTCTATCGGTATTGGTTTTATTATGGGGCCTGCTATTGGTGGTATCTTATCTAGTCCAAATGTTTATTATTTATTTGATGCGGCTACACCATTTTGGTTTGCGGCTGTTCTGGCATTTATTAACTGTTGGTTAATTCATAAAAACTTTAATGAAACACTAAGATTTGTCAAAACTAGTGAAATCTATTTAACTAAATCAATAATGAATATTCGGCAGATCTTTAGCTTGGGTAAATTAAAAAATATTATCTTTGTCATGTTCTTATACAACTTTGGGTGGTCATTTTTTACTGCTTTTTGGGGCGTTATTCTTGCGCAAAAATTTGACTATTCACAAACACAAATTGGATTATTCTTTGCATACTTAGGCGTAATGATTGTTTTAGCTCAAGGTGGTGTGGTTAGACGATTATCTGGTAAAGCCAACGAAGTAATTGTGCTAAAGATAGCGCTATTAATTTCTGGGTTGAGTTTATCGGTATATCACTTTACGAGTAAAAATCATGTTGAGTTGATTTATTGGGTTACACCTTTGTTAGCAATCGGCTCTGCTTTGGTCAAATCATTTAGCTCGTCATTAATTACAAAATTAGCTAATGAAAATAGATTAGGTGAAGCAATGGGGATTAATTCAAGTAGTAACGCATTGGCTCAGGTGTTTCCAATGCTATGTGCTGGGTACATTGCTTATTTTAATGTTGAATCTACGGTGCTATTTGGTAGTATAACAATAGTTTTATCATGGTTGTTATTTATAGTGTTAAGTAAGAGATTTATTAATAGAGATTAATTATGTTGAAATTTGAAATTTTAGAGCAAGATGGTTATGCTCGTTTAGGTAAGATGACATTAAATCATGGTGTAGTTGAAACACCTATTTTTATGCCTGTTGGTACATATGGTGCGGTAAAAGCAATGTCACCTCAAGAATTAGATGAGTCTGAAGCACAGATTATCTTGGGTAATACATTTCACTTGTGGCTTCGTCCGGGTAATGACATTATCAGTAAATTTGGTGGACTACATAAATTTAATGGTTGGAGTAAACCTATACTTACTGACTCTGGTGGTTTTCAAGTATTTAGCTTGGGTAAATTGCGTAAGATAAAAGAAGAAGGTGTTTATTTTCAAAATCCAATTGATGGCTCTAAATTATTTTTATCTCCTGAAAAATCAATGGAAATTCAAACTGTGCTTAATTCAGATATCGTGATGATTTTTGATGAATGTACACCATACCCAGCTGATTATAATACTGCGAAACAATCTATGGAGTTGTCACTTCGTTGGGCAGAACGTTCTCGTCAAGCTTTTGATGAGTATAAAAATCCAAATGCGCTATTTGGTATTGTGCAAGGTGGAATGTATGCTGATTTACGTCAACATTCGCTAAATGAGTTAATGAAAATTGGCTTTGATGGTATTGCAATTGGTGGTTTATCAGTTGGCGAGCCAAAAGAAGAGATGGAGCGCATGCTTGATGAAATGAAAGATATGTTACCAAAAGAAAAGCCACATTATTTAATGGGTGTTGGTACTCCTGAAGACTTGATTTATGGAGTGAGTAAAGGCATTGATATGTTTGATTGTGTAATGCCAACTCGTAATGCTCGTAATGGTTGGTTGTTTACGCGTTTTGGTGATGTGAAAATCAAAAATGCAAAATATAAAGACGATACGAAACCATTAGATAGTAGTTGTGATTGCTATACTTGTAAAAATTTCTCACGAGCATATCTACATCATTTATTCAAAATCGGTGAGATTTTAGGAGCTAGACTTCACACTATTCACAATATTCACTATTATCTGGCTTTGATGAAAGAAGTTCGTCAAGCGATAAAAGATAAACGATTTAATGATTTTGTGGCAGAGTTTCATGAGAATCGTCAAAAATTAAAACAAGGTATAGTTGAGTAAGGAATTAGAAAATGAGCTGGGAACAAGAAACAATTGAGAAAGTATTATTAGAAACAGTAAAAGAGCAACGTCGTGCGCGTAGATGGCGCATATTTTTTCGCTTGTTAATTATTGTGATTATTGTTGGTGGGATTTCTACAGCTAAATTTAGTAAAGATGAAGTTGGTGATTCTGAAAAAGGTCCACAAGTTGCAGTGATTAATTTTAAAGGTGTAATCAGTGATGAAACGCAAAATTACAAGCAAGTGATGGATGGACTCAATACTGCGCTAAAAGACAAAAATACAGTTGGTGTGATAATTAGAGCAAATTCACCTGGTGGTTCGCCGGTGTATTCAGATATTTTGAATCAAGATATTACACGACTTCGTAAATTATATCCTAAGAAGCCAATTTATGTAGTTGTTGAAGAAGTATGTGCATCTGGATGTTATTATGCAGCAGCTGCGGCTGATAGTATCTACGCTAACCCATCAAGTATTGTTGGCTCTATTGGAGTGATTTATACTGGGTTTGGTGCAACTGATGCAATGAAAAAACTTGGTGTAGATAGTCGTTTATTGATTTCTGGCAAGAATAAAGCAATGGGTTATCCATTTGTGCCAGAAAATAAAGAGCAAACAGAAATGCAACAACAAATGCTAGATGAGATTCATACATTATTTATCAATGCAGTTAAGCAAGGTCGTGGTAATAAACTTGCAGAAAGTAATCCAGATTTATTTAGCGGTCGATACTGGATTGGACAAGATGCGCTTAAACTTGGTTTGATTGATGGTTTTGGTAGTGTAAATAGCATTGCTCGAGATAAATTTAAATCAGAAAATCTAGTTGATTTTACACCTGATGAAGACCCATTCGATAAAGTTGCTAAAAAGCTTGGTGTAACAATGGTTGATAGCGCTAAAAACGCAGTGGTTGAAAAGCAATTTGTTGGTAATATAAATTAATTTGAAATAAATGCACGCATAAAATTTGACGGTGTATAATCTACATATTGTTTAAATATTAACTTTAATGTGTGGGATTATCATGCAGCAATTACTAATAATTAAGTTAGTTGTTGGTTTTTTGATGTTGTTGACAGCTGTTGTATTTATTTTGAATTTTCGTGCTTGTAAAGAAGTCTTGAGTAAAATTGATAAACTCAAGACTTTTTTAATGGCATTTATTGCTAATTTTTTTGATACATTTGGTATAGGTAGTTTTTCAAGTTTCTTTGTTATGAGAAACATTTTTAAACTAATGCCAGATAATCGTACTTATAACGGATCATTGGTTATTCAAGCGGCTTTGCCAACAGCAATGCAGTCAATTCTGTTTCTTCTTTTAATAAATATTGATAATGTTCCGCTATTAGTCTCAT
>RXKI01000146.1:204-2687 GCA_003962895.1 Neisseriaceae bacterium | reverse complement strand
CTCAGTCATTACCAGCTTCTCCCTTAAGCACGTTTGGCAGAGCTTTTTAAGCTTTCTTTAAGTGAGGGCGCATTGTTTAATATGGTAAAGGCTTGCTATGAGGGACTTGAAGATTATGAACTTCAGGTTAAGCAATAATTGATTGAAAGCCCCGTTGTTCATTTTGATGTGTCAATGGTAAATGAAAATTCCCCCTCTCTTTTCAACCATCATAATAGGCCAACTTAATGCCGTGAAAATCGGTTTTATTGAAATTGCAATTTTCTGGTTATGCGTGTAATATCAAATTTCAGTTTAGTGTTAAGATGGATTAATATTACGATATGATGAAAAACAGGGAATATGATGAAATATGGACAATTATACCAGAGCATACTCCTAGGATCATTAGGAAGTGCCCAAGGTGTGAACGAACAAAGTTTTACTCAAGTGATAAATTTAGACTTAATGCTAATCAGAAAAAGCTTGATGCATGGCTGATCTACAAATGTGTGGGCTGTGATTACACTTGTAATATTGCCATAGTAAAAAGAAAAACTGTGTCACAAATTGACAAAGAGCTATTATGTAAATACAGGGATAATGATAGAGAATTATCTCAGTTTTACGCATTCAATATTACTATTTTTAATAATAATCTTAAAGTTGACTGGGACATAAAATTTCAAGTTGAATCTACTGTACACAACGTTGAAGAAACACAACCACTGATTGTAAAAAAAATATGTATACAATCAAAGTATAATTTGAAATTGCCAGCATTTAGCATTCTAAAAGAAAAACTTAAACTTAGTAGAACTAAATTAGATCAGCTTCATGCTAGGGATCAACTAGTTTTATTGGATAGAGAAGGTGCTAACCAAAAATTGAAAACACCGATCAGCCAAATTTCCGAGATCATTTTTGATAAAATGTATGATTAGAGTTAGGGGCAAATACACTGATAACTCCAAAACAGCTGCTTTGTATATTTGGATACTTGCTGCATCATTTTATGGCTATGAATTCTTACTGAGAGTTTTCCCTGGCATTATACAAACCGAGCTCATGCAAGCTCTTGATCTAGATGTAAGTTCTTTAGGTCTAATTTTTTCTATTTATTATTGGGGGTATGCCAGTATGCAAATACCCGGTGGTGTCATACTGGACAAGATTGGGCCTCGTATCACTTTGACTCTTGCAGCTTTGATATGTTCATCTGCAATAATCATTTTTGGTTATGCTCAGAATTCAGTCTTTACGGGGATCGCTAGGTTTTTAATTGGTTTTGGTTCGGCTTTTGCCTTGATTGGAACCTTAAAGCTAATCGGTGAATGGTTTCCGTTAAGGATGTTTGCTTTCTATTCAGGTCTTACTTATGCTTTTGGAACAGTGAGTGCTTCTTTAGCGGGAGGACCGTGTATTTATATTGTAGACTTTATCGGATGGCGGCAAAGTTGTTTTTTATTAGGTGTTATAGGTTTGATTAATACGTTTTTCTTATGGTTCGTAGTTCGCAACTCTCCCTCAAACCAACCAATATACTTAACAAATAAACTGGACTTAAACCAAGACGTAGAACATTTAACCCAGCTGCGGCATAAACTTAAATATATAATTTGGAATCCCCAAAGCTGGATCGTTGGTATTTGTATTGCACTTATGTATATTCCTGTCGTGTGTTTTGGAGAAATATGGGGTATACCTTATTTGATGAAGCTTTGCTCATGTAGTAAGGAACAAGCAGGTGGCCCTATGGCATTAATTTTTATTGGTATTGCTATTGGCGCTCCTTTGTTTGGATATATTTCAGCTCATGTAGAGAACCGTAAGTATCTTTTATATTTTGGGAACACAAGTGTTTTTTTCATTATGAGCACAATTATTTGTGTAACAGAGCTACCCCTTAGCCTTATATCTTTTCTTATGTTTATTCTAGGCATATTCTTAGGACCAATAATTATTCTATTCGCGTTTATAAAAGAAAACAATCCCAAACTTGTCTCTAGCACTGCGGTGGGCTTTGCAAACTCTATTTGCATGATTATACCAGGAATATTTCAATATTTTATTGGTGTTCTTTTAAAATTACTTAACCCAAGTTCTATTCTTAAAGCTGAAACAGCCTCTAGCTTCTTTAGCTTTAAAGTAGCTTTTTTGATTTTCCCAATTAGCTCAATCCTTGCCTGTCTATGCTTAATTTTCATAAAAGCAAATACAACTATTCCTTCCTTTCAATATAAGAATAAGCGAAAAATCTACCACTCAAATGATTTAAGATATTGATACAATTCAGGCCATCTTTTCGTTAAAAATTCATAGTTTTTTTCAACGGCCTCCTCATATGAGATTGGCCTCATATTTTCATTGGCTTTTGTATTCAAATAACTGCAATCGTAATCCACTGGACGCAAGCTTATAATATATCTTACATAAGGTGGCGTAAAGTTTGGCTTTGCTTTGAAAGCATCAGCACCATGTAAAATATGGCTATTATTAAATAT
>RXKI01000146.1:0-116 GCA_003962895.1 Neisseriaceae bacterium | reverse complement strand
ATTAAAGTAAGCACAGCAACTTTATTAGGTACAATTGCTTCTTGAATAGTCACCGTACGACCCTCTTCTCGACTCAAGCTATATGCATCATGATCAAAATGTAAAGGAAGAGGCAC
>RXKI01000120.1:2697-3344 GCA_003962895.1 Neisseriaceae bacterium | reverse complement strand
CAAGATATTTAAATTTGATGTAAGTAGATGACTCTTCATGGGAAATCGAAAAGTTATCTCCTAATAATTGATATAAGAGATGAATTAAAAATTCTTTAGATTCATCAATAATGACTGGAGATTTAATCATAGAGTAATACCCATTTGTTGAGGACTTAGTTGAACGAAACCTTTATTGAAGATATTAACTCTTGGGTTATTTGCAATTTCTAACCATTGTTGAGGAGTATAATATCCATCTTTAGGTGTTGTGGAAATATCCATATGACTGAAAGCTTTACAACCTCCTTTTTGTTCTTTCCCATGTACTCGAACATAATGAGTATATCGTCTGTTTTCTAAACTTTTTCGTACTTCAATTTTTGCAACTTTTGCCTCACGATCATAAGGCTCAATAATAAAACTACTCATTTCTAAATCTCCTTAAATCGTTTAATTTTTGATCAATAAAATTCTTACCACCATGTAAAGGAATGTAGTGAGAAAATTTATGATAATGATAGTGAATTGCATGACTACTGAATTTTGTCGCATTTAAAATATAATCAAATTGCTGACCTTTAGGAAATTTCTTACGGTTAATTTGATCATCAGTGCTACTTAATCCAGTTAAACAAATTTCAGGATGCTTTTCCTTTAATTCATTA
>RXKI01000120.1:2371-2596 GCA_003962895.1 Neisseriaceae bacterium | reverse complement strand
GTTTAATATGTCTATCTGCATTAATAATATGCCCATATTCATGCCATAACATAGCATTTAAAGCATCTTTACTGAAAACTCCTTGATCAATCGCATCTCTCATCTTACTGTTAATAATTATACCTTGTTCACTGTCAGCATATACGAAAGGTATAAGGTTTGAATTAAAACCATAATGAAACATAATTAATGCATCATTGATAATAACATTACTATTACACGGCT
>RXKI01000120.1:0-2269 GCA_003962895.1 Neisseriaceae bacterium | reverse complement strand
CCACCACCAATCCTCTAAACTATATAAACCTGACATATATAAATGCATGTCATCTAAACTAACTAACTCTAAATCATCAAACATAAGGAAAGTTCTCCAATAATTCAATACCTTAAAATAATTAAATTCTATTGATCAAAATTTAATCAATTATCTTCTTTATAACTTTTAACACATACATACACTAATACCTTATGAATCCTTATTTTAAGTTATATATTTATAACCATTTGGTAATGGTTTACCATAATAACAATGTTCTTTAATGATACGATCAACAGTATTACCTTGTTCATTTTGATATTCCCATAGAGAGATATCAACTTCGTAAGTACCATTAACACTATAATTAGAACCATCTTTTTCTAGTTCTTCTTCAGTGTTAACATAATTACCTGACATAACATATAGTTTTAACATATTAAATTTCCTTTTGATTAATAAATGATCAACTAATAAGTATTATTAAGACTAATAAGTATTATTAAGACTAATAAGTATTATTAAGACTAATAAGTATTATTAAGACTAATAAGTATTATTAAGATTAATAAGTATCATTTATGTCATTTAAGTCAATTGAGTATTTTAGAGTAAGCTTTTTTACTAGGGCGATATTACTCATTCAAAATTATAAGTTATTGATAACTAAAAGAATGAGTAATATTAAGATATATTTTACTTACTGTCAGTTTGGTCAATTGGTTTCTTTTTAAATGAAATTAATTTTTTAATGACACGAACATGATTAGATACAAAGATAATACGACCAGTAATAGAAGTAATAACAAGTATGGTATGTTGTTTATCGGAGAGTTTCTTTTTATTAAGGGTATAGTAAGCAATAATACTAACTGGTATTACTAGGTTAAGTGTTAGACCTAATAAGTATTGATGTCGAATTTTCATAGTATGAATCCTTTTTAAAAGAAGTAATAGAACCAGATTAAGTATATAATACTAAACCAAGTATATGTTATGTATTTGGGGTGTATTTCTGATTTACAAATACATAAGAGAATTAAGAAAGTTATGATATAACACCAAGATGTTAGCATAACCAGATTACAGAGATGAAGAAATATATCCATGTGATATTACTCTAATTGATCAAATAATAATCAATTTTAATATTAGATTCTGTCATTTTGGTCAATAGCTAAATTTTGAGTAAGCTTTTTTACCGGAGCGATATTACTTTTGAAAATGATTAATTAATTGATTTATAACAGAAAGTTAAATTAACAACTAAAATAAGCTTTCTGTCAATTTGGTCAATTAACTAATTTTTAATATTATGATGTCGAAGAAGTAAATTTGTAGCTTCTTTACCTATTAAGTTATAAAAGGAATCACGATCACCTTTAGTAAATATAGCATCTGTAAATACAGCTCCTTTATTATCTGAATGAGCAGTAAAGTGAACTGTACCCTCCCATGAAGTTTTAATCCAACCAGATTTATTACCTGTGAAAGACTTAAAGAAATCTAAAACTTCTGATGGGTTATCAGTTGACATAGGATAATAAAATAAACCAGTTTTAGTTGGATGGTATACATATTTGTGTTCTTCAATATGTAATGTCATATTTCTTTCCTTTTATGAATAGTAATATAAATTCATATCATTTTAGGACATTAGACCTTAGTATAAATGGCCTGAAATGATATATTTAAGGTTTAAGATGATATGTGATTTTATTTCTCCAAATAAAGTCTCATACCTTTATCAACCATGTCTTTAGTATTAATAGTATAATATGTACTATCATTAATCCGTTCAATACCTATACCACAAGAATTAGATGATTTTAAATTACAAGCTTCTAACTCTGATTTGAACATTACTTCCACTTGATCATTAACAAATGGATTAAACTCACTTACAGGTTTTATTTTAGAACCAGCACCTAAGAAGAAACCAGCTATCAAACCTAACAAGTATAAGATTACATATTCTTTCATTTTTTCACTCCTAATTATGAAAAGTTTTATGATAAAGTAAATTGTTAATCAATAATCCAATTAGGTTTACTAATCTCTTTATGATGATAAGCTAAAATTAATGGAGCTAAGTTTTCATCATCTCCATTTTTAAGATCATCAGGTAAGAGATCAACATTGATAGTGTAACATGTATTAGGCCAAGTGCTATCATCATTTTCAATGACACACTCATTTACATAATCTTCATGTTTAACTTGTTGATCGTTCATTACCCAATATTTATGGATACCATATTGAATATGCTCAGTCATTATTTATTACC
>RXKI01000035.1 GCA_003962895.1 Neisseriaceae bacterium | reverse complement strand
AGAGTTTTACTTTGTGATAGTGAAAGCTCAGTTTTAGGCACATTAGACATTATAAAAAATAATGAAAATATAAATTTGTATTATGTTTATTGTTTGTTAAATAGAATAAAGTTTGAGAAATATATTGTTGGGAGTACTATTCCACATATATATTTTAAAGATTATTCAAGCGAGAGAGTTCAAGTTCCTTGTCTTGCAGAGCAAAACAAAATTGCTGAGTTTTTATCATCAATCGATAACAAAATTGAGCAAACTAATCAGCAACTAACCGCCACAAAGCAGTTCAAAAAAGCTCTGCTTCAGCAGATGTTCGTGTGAAGCCTTAGAAAATCGCAACAAAAATTTGTTATGTAACCATAGATGACTATCCAAATAAGATACTAAAATTTAGCCATCAAAATTATGCTAATATTATGCTTATTAATTAGTCGCTTATACGCAAATTCGCTAAAAATAGCCACCACAATAAATGGTGGTGTTTTGTTTTAAAATTAGCAAAAACATACATATTAGAAACAAGAGAGATTTATGCACATTCAATGGTTCCCTGGACACATGAATCGCGCCAAACGAGCAGTTGCTGAATTGGTGGAAGATATTGATATAGTTATTGAACTGCTTGATGCACGTGCACCACTTTCAAGTTGCAATCCATTGATCCAGAATATTATTAAATTCAAACGTAAGATTCGTATTTTAAATAAGAGTGATCTATCAGATCCAGAGTTAAATAAGATTTGGTTAGAGTACTTCACAAAGCAAGAAAATACTACTGCGATATTGGGTGATAAAGATAATAAAAAACAGCGCGAACGCATTATAAAAATTTGCCAAGATTTAGCACCAGCTCGTGGGACAAGCTTTGAGAAGCCATTACGCGTAATGATAACTGGAATCCCAAACGTTGGTAAATCAACGCTGATTAATCAGCTAACTGGTAAAAAATCCGCTAAAACAGGCGATGTACCAGCAGTTACTAAAGCTAATCAACGACTATACATTAATGACACCTTTATCATCTACGACACCCCTGGTATGATGTGGCAGAAAATTCGCTATCCACAGATAGGATATAATTTAGCATTATGTAATAGTATTGGGCGAAATGCACTTGATGAAGAGTTATTAGCTCTATATCTGATTGAGTTTGTGCTTGCTAGTGAATATCGTGATAATTTTGTTACAAGATATAAACTTAAGCCTGAGCATCTAACACAAAACCCTGATAATTTACTGAATACCCTAGCTAATAAGCGCGGTTGTATTATGACTGGTGGCGTTATTGATAGACAAAAAATCAGTGAAATTGTAATCCAAGATTTTCGTGATGGTAAATTCGGTAAAATTAGCTTAGAGACGCCAGATATGTGGCAAGAGTGGATAACTAGTGCTATTGCCGATGAGGAACAATCACTTGATGAAGATGAAAAATTAGTTCGTAGCGAATACGAATATAATGAAGAAGAACAAAAAGCACCTAAACCATACAATCCAAATTGGAAAAAGAAATAATTAAAGTCATAAGAGATTTATAGATGGAAAAACAAATCATATTAACTGGCGACCGCCCTACTGGTCAATTACACCTTGGTCATTATGTTGGCTCACTAGAAAACCGCGTAAAATTACAAGATACGCATAAGCAATTTGTAATGATTGCTGATATGCAAGCATTGACTGATAATGCAGATAATCCACAAAAAGTACGCGATAACGTAATTGAAGTAGCAATGGATTATTTAGCTGTTGGATTAGACCCAAGCAAAACAACAATGTTTATTCAATCAGCAATACCTGAACTAAATGAATTAACCATGTTTTATCTAAATTTAGTATCAGTTGCGCGATTACAGCGTAATCCAACGGTAAAAAATGAGATGCAACAAAAAGGCTTTGGCGCTGATGTGCCAGCTGGTTTTTTGATGTATCCAGTATCTCAAGCTGCTGACATTACTGCTTTTAAAGCGCATCTGGTACCAGTTGGTGAAGATCAATTACCTGTGATTGAGCAAACTAATGAAATCGTGCGTAAATTTAATAGCATTTATGGCGAAGTATTAGTTGAAACTAAAGGCGTATTATCAAGTCATACACGCTTAGCTGGGCTTGATGGTAAAGCTAAAATGAGTAAATCATTAGGTAATGCAATTTATCTTGCTGATGATGCCGATAGCTTAAAGAAAAAAGTATTCTCAATGTTTACCGACCCAGAGCATATTCGTGTCGAAGACCCTGGTAAAGTTGAAGGCAATATGGTTTTTTCATATCTTGATGTATTTGGAACGAATAAAGCTGAGATTGATGAAATGAAAGCTCATTATCAACGTGGTGGCTTGGGTGACATGAAAGTAAAACGCTATTTACTTGATGTATTAGAAGCCAAATTTGCCCCAATTCGTGACAAACGCCAAGAAGTTGCAAAAGATAAAGCACAAGTCATGGAAATGATTCGTCAAGGCTCAATAGCAGCAAAACAAGTAGCTGCACAAACCTTAGATGATGTGCGTAATGCCATTGGCGTAAACTATTTTAAATAGGTATTAGAATGAGCTATCAGCTTCCTGATTTTGAGAAAAAAATTATTCATCCACAAGATATTGCTACAAAAATCAAAGATATAAAAGCAAAATCTCCACTAGTATTTACCAATGGCTGCTTTGATATTTTACATCGTGGGCATGTTACGTATTTGGCACAAGCGCGTAATTTAGGCGGTTCAATGATAGTAGCACTGAATACTGATGAATCAGTTAAACGTCAGGGTAAAGGTGATGATAGACCAATCAATAATCTACAAAATCGCCTAGCAGTGATTGCAGCTCTTGAAGCAGTTGATTATGTAACGTATTTCGATACAGATACCCCATTAGATATAATTTTACAAATCATGCCTGAAGTATTGGTCAAAGGTGGCGACTGGTCAATTGAAAAAATAGTCGGAAGTAAAGAAGTAATTGCCAATGGGGGTGCAGTACACTCAATACCTTTTTTACACGAAACCTCAACGACTAAATTAGTTGAAAAGATACGCACACTATGATTATACAATTAATTAAAACACTAGAAAAATTACAGCCAGCTAAACTAATTCAGATTAGTCAAGCATTAGAGCTTGATATGTTAAAGACACTTAGCTTAATTGCTGATATCAATAATAAAGATGAAGGCTTAATTGTAGAAAATGCTGGTGTGTACTCATTATCACGCTCAATAAATTGGCTACAATACTCTAAGTTAAAAGAATTATTGGCACAGCATCAACTACCACATCAATTCGTCCTGTTTGAACAAACTGGCTCAACCAATACTTATGCACTTAATAACATCGCGAATTTTCATACATTTCCAATCGTAATTAATACAGCATTACAAAGCGGTGGTCGTGGTCGCCTTGGTCGCGCTTGGTCAAGTAGAATTGCGCATGATTTGACTATATCATTAATCTATCAATTTCCATTAGATTTTAATTTGACAATTATCCCAATACTCACAGCAGTTGCAATTAACCGCTTATTAAAAAATTACTCTGTGCGTAACCAGATAAAATGGCCAAATGATATCTATGTCGATGGCAATAAAGAATGTGGGATATTGGTTGAAAATTTACTACGCAACCAAATTAATCATTGTGTTATTGGGATTGGGTTAAATAATATCGGTAACTGGGAGCGCAATAAACTAACTGTTGATTTAATTAATGAAGTTGATAAACTAATCAATGAATATAAATTATTCGGCTTTCCGTTATTACAACGTGAGTGGCTGGATAATTGCATACACTTCCGCAAAAATGTGACTCTGAGCCATGGTGGAGAAATTGTTGCAACTGGTAAGCATAATGGAATTACTACATTAGGTGAACTAATCATTCAAACAGAGAATGGTACTCAAAGCTTTAGTAACTCAGCATATAGTTTACAATTTGCTAAATAACCATGAAAGATGATACCGATAACTCACAGTTTATCAAGTTTGGCACACGTCAAACTTCGATAACTATATTAGCTAGTCTAATTGTGAGTATTATCGGTGGTTTTGCACTTTATAAAATACACAACAGAAATCAGTCAAAAGTAAATAATGTGCAAGCAAATAGGACTTCTATAACTATCAAAGCAATCAACACAAAAGAGCAAGCTAGCCAAGTAAATTCATATCAAGAACATATTTCATTCCCAATAAAAAACTAGACTTACTCTAAGTACCCATACTTACCTGCGTAAAAATCATTATACGCTTCTGCTAGTTCTTCTTTGGTATTCATAACAAACGGACCGCGAGCAGCAATTGGTTCATTGATTGGTTCACCACTCATTACTAAGACGATTGCGCCATCAGTTGTAGATACACTAAATTGCTCGCCATCATTTGCCATCAAGACAAAATTATCAACTGCAATACTTTGCCCATTAACTGTAATACCTCCTTTGACAACCAAAAGTGCTGTATTGTAATTTCTCGGTAAATTCAACTCTAGCGATGAATCTGCTTGTAATTTTAGATTGTATAAATTTATTGGTGTAAATGTACTAGCTGCGCCTTTAATTTCATTAAAGCTACCTGCTATAACCTCTACTTCCACACCATCAAAATTATAGCGTGGGATATCTGCGTTTTGTAGCGCTTGATATTTGGCAGGAGATTTTTTATCTTTAGCAGTGAGGTTTGTCCATAGCTGTACCATGTGCATTTCACCGCCTTGTTTACTCCACTCTTTTTCATGAAATTCTTTATGTAGAACTCCATTTCCAGCTGTCATCCACTGCACATCGCCTTCAAAGATTGTACCTCCGCCACCACGACTATCATTATGTGAGACCATTCCACTATAAGCAATCGTTACAGTTTCAAGACCACGATGCGGATGCACACCAACCCCACGAGGTTTATCTGTTGGCGAATAATAATATGGGCTATGATAATCTAAAAGTATAAATGGGCTCATGCGCTCCATACTTAGGCCATTTACTGCTGGTATAAAATTATGCACACGAAACCCATCACCCACCCAATGAAATTCTGGTGGATTTATGATTTTTTCAATATTTCTAGGAATACTCATATTATTCTCTATAAATTAATCATTAGATAACGTCATCCACTTCGTTTGCACATTATCTAAATAATTAGTATCAATATCATAACCCTGTACACGAGGTGCAACAAGTCTTTGATGAACTGGTTGATACAATGGAATTATTGGATAGTCTTGCATCACGATATTAAGTGCTTGTTTATACAATTGCTCTTGTTTAACTGGATCTACTGTTGCCTCAGCTTGATTAATTAAAGCATCATACTTTGGATTACAGTAATGCGAGCGATTATTACCATTATTACATAAGTACTGTGGCGTATATGTTGTAATAGAATTATAATCAGCACCCCAAGTACCAGAAGAAATATCATAGTTTGCATTACGCCAATCTTGACTTAGTGCTTTACGCTCTTCGTTAACTAAATTCACTTTAACGCCAAGCTCTTCTGTCCACATTGAAGCTACAGATATCATCACTTTCTTATATAAGTCATTTGTTTGATATTTCAATGTCACAGTCAATGGGTTACTTGCGCTAAATCCAGCTTCTTTATACAGTTCTTTAGCTTCGGCAATACGTTTTTCATTTGGTAAATTTGTCCAACTATATTGGATATCTTTATATTTACCATTTTCAATTGTTGGCGTTACTACACCATTTAATGGCGTTTGCCCACCACCCAAAATAGTCTCAGCCAATATTTTACGATCAATCGCCATTGATAGCGCTTGACGAAGTTTCAAATTATTAGCATATTTAGGTAATGTCATATTCAAGTTAATAAACTCAACACGCTCCCAAGGAAATGAGTGTAACTGAGTTGGATATTGTTTTTTCAATGTTGCATACTGATCAACTGGAACTGATTGCCAAGTAGTGTCTAGTGCTCCAGTTTTATAATTAGACACAGATGCGTTTATATCAACAAATGGGAAGTATTTCACATATTTGATTTTCACTTGGCTCTCTTGATAATACTCTGGATTTTTCTCAACAAGTATATAGCCATTTACCACGTGCTCTTTTAATGTATAAGCACCTGATGTAACCATATTTTGCGGCTGCGTCCAATTACTACCATATTTCTCAACCACCTTTTCAGGCACGATAAACACATCTGGAGTAGTTAAATAATTTAAGAACGCATTAGTTGGATGAGCAAGTGTAACTACAACTGTGTTATCATCTGTGGCAACAACGCCTAATTCGGAAGCAGGTTTTTTACCCGCAATAATGCTCTCACCATTTGCTACATCACGAAGTAAAAAAGCATATGACGACCCAGTTGCTGGATCAATCAAGCGTCGCCAAGAAAACACTACATCACTTGCTTTAATTGGCGAACCATCAGAGAATTTCAATCCAGGTTTTAGATGAAATGTATAAACCAATCCATCATCAGAAATATCCCAAGTAGCCATACCAGGTATTGGTCGATTAGCTTGATCAAAATCTACAAGCCCAGCAAATAAGTCATTAATTACACGGTAAGTATAACCATCTTCAGATAATGCAGGATCAAAAGTAGGTATCTCAGTACCAACATCAACTCTTAAGGTATCTTGCACTTCCTGCTTTGGCTTGCTGCTACACGCAACTAAGCTTGATAATATAACCGCTGATATAAGCACATTAAATTTTCTTGTCATCACTTTTCCTCTTTCAGAGTTGAACACACACATATTTTTCAGCTAAATATTCATATATCCCTGATTTACCGCCTTCACGCCCTAAACCAGACATTTTTACTCCACCAAATGGTACATTTTCCGCAGAAATTAACCCAGTATTCACACCAACTATACCATATTCTAATTGTTCACTAATCTCATAAACACGCTTAATATTTTGTGTGAAAATATAGCTAGCTAAACCATATTCTGTATTATTGGCAATTTTTATTGCTTCTTCATCATTCTCAAATTGATAAATTGCAAGTATTGGGGCAAAAATTTCTTCTTTAAACAGTCGTACATTAATATCTATACAATCAACGATAGTTGGCTCAAAGAAAGTAAAACCTAAATCACTTTCCTTACCACCAATTATAACCTTTGCACCTTTAGCCTTAGCATCATCAATCAAGCTTTTGGCATGCGTCAATGCATGTTTATCAATCAATGGTCCAATCTGTACACCATCATCTAGCCCATTACCAATTTTTAATTTGCTAACTTCCTCGGTTAATCGTTCAAGTAGTTTACCATGAATATTTTTATGAATAATAATCCGATTAGAACAAACACAAGTCTGACCAGCATTTCTATACTTACTCTGCATAATACCAGTTACGGCTTGCTCAATATCGGCATCTTCAAATACAATCAATGGCGCATTTCCACCAAGTTCAAGAGATAACTTCTTCATTGTATTTGCAGAGTTTTGGTATAACCAAACACCAATTTCAGTTGAGCCCGTAAAAGTTATCTTGCGCACCGTTTCACTAGCGCATAATAATTCACCGATTCTGCCGCTATGTCCATGAACTATATTAAACACTCCATCAGGAATACCAGCTTCGTTAGCTAGGTAAGCAAGCGCATTAGTTGATAATGGTGTGCTACTTGCAGGCTTGGCAATCATTGTGCATCCTGCTGCTAATGCTGGCGCTAATTTCCGTAATAGCATAGCATTTGGAAAATTCCATGGCATAATCGCAGCACACACACCAACAGGCTGATGATTTACCATAATCCGCTGTGAAGCATTATTTGCATTAATTGTATAGCCATCAATCCGACGCGCTTCTTCAGCATACCAACGCACATAACTTGCACCATACATAATTTCATTTTTAGCTTCTGCTAGTGGCTTACCCTGTTCAACAGTCAAAATAATCGCTAAATCATCTAGGTTAACAATAATCAGTTGATAAAACTTATGCAATATTTCGCCACGTTGTTTTGCTGTAACATTTCGCCAAAGTTTAAATGCTTTGTTACTACTATCAATAGCATCTAAAATATCTTTATCTGTAGCTGATGCAATACTTGCGATAACTTCATCTGTTGAAGGGTTATTAACTGCAAAAGTTTCCCGATCATTTACCCACTTATTATCAATAAATAATCCGCATTGGATTAAATCAGGATTTTTTAGTAATTTATGTACATTCATCATAATATAATTATATTCTTTAACCATTCAATACTATTATTAGCATCAATCAAAATTGCATCAAACCGACAATTTACTTCACGACCAAGCTTCATTAGGTAATATTCAGCTGTTTTGACAAGTTTGCGTTGTTTAGAGATAGTAATACTTTCACAAGCATAATCTTTACCAGATGAGCGTTTTCTAACTTCAACAAATACAAGAGTATCACTATCTTGCATAATTAAATCAATTTCACCAAAGCGTGAATAAAAATTGCGTTGTAAACAATGCAATCCTATATTCGACAAATATGCCAAAGCCAAATCTTCTGCATGATTTCCAATTTGTTTAGACATATCTATAATTCATCTTACTTAGGTTGACTAGTATAATCAAATAATGTAATTACTTTACGCACATTACCAATCAAAGCTGCTTTATTTGCAGCAGTTTCACCTTGTTCAGGAGTCACATCACCCATCAAGTAAACTATACCATTAGTAGTAGTTACAGAAACATTTTTAGATGGGAAATCACGATTACCAAATAATTGCGCTTTGATACTTGATGTAATCACACTGTCTGAACTACGTACCGAAAATGATACAGGCAAACGAATTTCAGTATAGTTATATATTCTTGAAACACCTGGATAAGAACGTGTAACGTCTAGCATATAATTTACTAAGTCTTGATTTTTAACTTGACCGGTTAGTAAAACTGTACCTTTATAAACATCAGCATAGATATTACTATCAGGAAAATTAGTTGAATTATTTAATTTAGCATTTAATTCTCGTGAAATAGAACTATCACTTGGCACAACTGTTTTTTGAGCAGGTGTCATTGGTTGAGTATTTAAATTTGAACACGCAACACTAAGCCCTGATAAAACCACAACACTAACATAACTTCTCAAACTTTTCATATCTACACCTTTCATTTAACTAGTTTACTACTGTAAGTAAAGACACCACTTTTCTAACACCATCAACTGATTTTGCTGAACTAATCATTTTGTCAATTTGATATTGAGTTGCATAGCCCATTATATAAACTACGCCATTAGTTGTCACAACTTTTACATCGTTACTACTAACACCTTTAGTAAATAACAAGCTTGATTTAACTGCTGATGTCAAGTAAGCATCTTTACTTACTTGTGATGCTGATAATGATGGACCTACTTCAATATAATTACGCACACCTTTCACGCCTGGAACTTGAGATGCAACAGTTTCTGCTTTTGACTTATTCGCCGCATTATTTACAGTACCAGTTAATAAAACTACACCATTATAACTTGCAACGCCAACATCACTTTTTGCAACCATTGAGCTAATCGCATCTGATACATTAGAGCGTAACTCTTGATCATCAACTACACCACTAGCCCCTCTTGGATCTTCACCAACAGCAACACCCGTAGTACCAGCAGCGGCAACTCCACCAATAACAGCAGTTGCACAACCGAACATTAATGCACACGCAATACTTAATAAACTTAATCTCAATAATTTTTTATTCATTTATTTATCCTTTTAAAATTATAACTGTCCAAAATCTCGCGCCATATTTTCTAGAGCAACGATACGATTATACGTACTTGGATGAGTTGAAAATAAATTATCTTTTCCTTCACCTGACAATGGATTAATTATCATCATTTGTGCAGTGGCTGGATGTTGTTCTGCAGTATCTAAGATAATACCACGAGCCAATTGATCTATTTTATGTAATGCAGAAGCTAGTGCTAATGGATGGTTAGTTAATTCAGCAGCACCTTTATCTGCTAGATATTCACGAGAACGAGATATCGCCATTTGAATAACTGCAGCTGCCATTGGCGCAAAGATTCCAATTAATAAACTTGCAAGCCAATTACGATGACCATTTTCATCTCGGACACCAAACCACATTGCCATACTTGCCAATGCTGAAATTGCACCCGCTACAGTTGCTGATACTGTTGAGATCAAAATATCTCGATGCTTCACATGTGATAATTCATGAGCAGCAACGCCTCGTAGTTCATCATAAGTTAATGCTTGCATGATTCCTGTGGTAAAAGCTACCGCTGCATTCTCTGGATTACGCCCTGTTGCAAATGCATTTGGCTGATTTTGATTAATCACATAAACCTTCGGCATAGGTAAATTTGCGCGAGTAGATAACTCCTCAACCATATGATATAAATCTGGCGCATTTTGTGGATTGACTTGCTGTGCTTGATACATTTTCAATACCATATCAGCTGAATACCAATAAGCAAAAAAGTTCATTATTCCACCAAAAAATAACGCCATCATCATGCCATTTTTACCGCCTATTAAGCCACCAATCACACCAAATAGTGCGACTATTCCTGCTAATAGCATAAATGTTTTTATATTATTATTCACTTACTAACTCACTTACAAATACTTGACCAATCAAATTATCTTTGCCTTGTAAGAACACATCAATTGGTTTTCTCTTACTACTTGCTTCCTGTATTTCTTTTATCACTAAAACTGAATTACAACCACACGCAATATGTAGTCCATCAATATCAGCTTTAATAATTTCTCCACTATTATAGTTTTTAATAGGAGTATTGTCATAATACCAAGTTGATTGCCAAAATTTATATAGTTTACCATCTAAATACGCATACATCCCTGGAAATGGATTATACCCTCTAATTTTACGTTCAATTAGCTCAGCGGATTCACTCCAATTAATCAGTCCTTCATTTTTTAGCAATTTCTCAGCATAAGTAGCCTGATTATCATCTTGTTTGATTGGTGTAATAGTTTTGTAATTATGTAAATATTCAACAATTTTAGTTGCGCCAGATTTGGCTAATTTATCATGTAACGTTTGCGAAGTATCATGAGCGTTAATATCCACCTCTTCAACTAATAATATATCACCAGTATCTAAACCCGCATCCATCTGCATAATAGTCACACCAGTTTTACTATCCCCTGCAAGTAATGCACGTTGAATTGGAGCAGCACCACGCCACTTCGGTAACAAAGATACATGAATATTTACACAACCAAGTTTTGGAATATCAAGTAGTTCTTGTGGCAAAATCAATCCATATGCAACTACGACCATAATATCTGGCTGTAAGTCTTTAATCTTCTGAATTGCTTCCGGATTATTTCTAAATTTAATTGGCTGAAAAACTTCAATACCATTTTCAATAGCTAGCTCTTTCACTGGAGAAGGAGTTAATTTCATCCCACGACCAGCTGGACGATCTGGCTGAGTTAATACTAAATCAATTTGAAATTTTTCAATTATCAATTTCTCAAGTACAGTTTTAGCAATATCTGGCGTACCCGCAAAAACTATTTTCAATTTATCTCGCATTAGGCATTGCGCTTTCTTGTACAAAACGACTAGTATTGTATGTCATTGATTCATTATATCTTAATTGATAATTACTTTCATTTAAAGTATTATTAATTGCAATTACATCTGCATCAGACATAGATTCTGATGGCAATACAACATCAGACAATTGCGCATCCAGCGCATTTCTATATGTTTCATTATCAACTATTTCTAGCTTGACCTTAGTCAATGAAGGACAATTTAAACCAATCCAACTTGCTGGCAATTTAGGTAAGTCTATAACATGCCCACTCTTATGCGCCATCCTATCATTAACCTCAACATATACCACTTTATAATTTTTCAGATTGGTAATTTTAACTTTAGTACGCATAGGCAAAACTGGAGATGCACCAGTGAATTTATCCATAACGAATTTATCACCGCTTGTTGTACGACGCCCAACAAATTTACCAGCATAACAACTTGCCACACCTTCCATATAATCAGAACTATGAGGCTTCTCTCTAGTATGTGATTTTTTCTTAGTTTTTTTTGATTTGGTTGTTTTACTAGGTGATTTCTGAGTGGTTGCTGCATTAGCTGCATTTATAGAAAAAATAGACAATATAAAAAAACTAATAATATACTTAACTCTCATCAATTAAACCCCACCTATAAAACTAAGTTGCTGCCAAGCTTGATATACTGCAATTGCCACCGAATTAGATAAATTTAAACTACGTTGAGTTGGTTGCATCGGCAATCTAACAACGTAATCTTTACCAATTTCATTTAAAATATTCTGTGGCAAACCACGAGTTTCTGAACCAAATAACAATACACTATCATCTAGATAATTTACTTCATGATAGTATTTGGTACCGCTTGTTTCAATTGCCCAAATTCTTCGCGACCCAAAATAGCGCTTACAATCACCCCATGATTCATGAATAACGATATTTGCATACTCATGATAATCAAGTCCTGCTCGGCGTAATTTAACATCATCTAACCCACCCCAACCAAGAGGCTTAACTAGGTGCAATTCTACACCTGTATTGGCGCATAAGCGAATTATATTGCCTGTATTCTGAGGAATATCAGGCTCATGTAAAATTACAGCTAAGTTATGCTTTTTTATCATCTATTAGATATGAATAACTAATTAAAGTAACGATCTAGCTCTTGACGAGTTACGACAAACACAAATCCATCTCCACCTTCAGTTTCTAACCAATCAACATGTAATCCAGGATAAGAATCTTCTAATTCGCGAGCATTATCACCCATTTCAACCACCAAAACTCCATACTGAGTTAGATAATATTTAGCTTGAGTCAAAATAGTTTCAACAAAATCTAAACCATCATGACCACCATGTAATGAAATATTTGGTTCTGCATGATATTCTTTAGGTAACATTTCCATGCGGTTATCATCAACGTACGGAGGATTGGTTATAATAAGATCAAATTTACCTAAATATTTATTCAAACCAGAAAACATATCTGATTGCTCTAATTGCACAACTTTATCATAATGATACTTTTGTAAATTAATCGCAGCAACAGCAAGAGCATCAGTTGAAATGTCACTTGCAACTACATTCGCATCTAAGAAATTATCTGCCAAGAAAATTGATAATGAACCATTACCTGTGCACAAATCTAGCGCATTATGCACCAATTCATTATTTTCAATCCATGGTAATAATTGATTGTTTTGAATAATCTCCGCAATATAAGAGCGAGGAACAATTGTACGCTCATCAACATAAAATTCATAGCCACGTAAATATGCAGTTTTAGTGATATATGGCAAAGGAATTCTTTTTTCCACACGCATTTTAATGCGCTCAATGATTAATGATTTTTCTTCAGGCAAAAGCCTAGCATCTAAATATGGCTCTAATTGTGTTACTGGCAAATTAAGTGTTTGTAGCACAAGGCTAACCGCTTCATCATAAGCATTACCTGTACCATGCCCAAAAGATAATTTATTTTTTCTAAACTCACTAACTGCGTAGCGAATATAATCTCGAACTGTAATTAAAACATCAATCATTTAAACCTCTTATTTTTCTATAAAAAACACTAATGCTTAATAGATATTAGCATTATAATAATCGCTATTTTATATAACTTAAAATCAATTGTTATTTTATCATATTTATGAGTAAATTCGATGCATATTAATAAACTACTAATAGCAAGCCTGAGCTTAGTGCTTAGCTATACAACAGCAAATGCTGATCCAATCACACAGCTTGCAAATAGCAATAATAGTACAAATACAAAACAAACCACCAAAAAAACTAAACAAGCAACAAAAGCTAAAGCTAACAAACAAGTTAACAAGGCACCCGTTGCGATAGATTATTCAAAGCCTCCACGCTTATACTCACATGCAGCATATGTAGTTAGTGCAGATGACAATAGCAACATTATCATAGATAAAAACTCAAGTTCTTCAATGCCAATTGCATCTATCACAAAACTTATGACTGCTATGGTAATGCTAGACTCCAAAGTAAATTTAGATGATTACGTAACAATTACCCAAGAAGATGTTGATGACATAAAAAACACACATTCAAGATTAAAAGTTGGGATGCAATTAAGACGACGAGATTTACTATTACTAGCTCTAATGTCATCAGAAAATCGCGCTGCATTTTCTCTAGCTCGCACTACATTTAAAGGTGGAATACCAGTATTCGTTAAACAAATGAATGCTAAAGCTAAATCCATCGGTATGACTAATGCGTTCTTTGAAGACCCAACAGGACTTTCACCAAACAACCGGGCCTCTGCAAAAGATTTAGCAAAAATGGTGGCAGCTGCGTATAACTACCCATTAATTCGTGAAGATTCAACTACAAAAGCCGCTGATGTAATGCTCTCTTCTCGCTATACACACCGCTATATAAATAGTGATCCACTAGTTCGTGCTGATAGCTTTCAAATCGAAGTTTCAAAAACAGGATTTATCAATGAAGCAGGACACTGCTTAGTTCTCTACTCTGTAATTAATTCTCAACCATACGCTATGGTATTTTTAAATAGCGCAGGTAAAAGTGGAAGAGTTTTAGATGCACAAGCCGTGAAAAACTATATTTCACGCAAATAATAAAAAAACCTTGAAAATATTTTCAAGGTTTTTATTTAGTTTTCGTACTAGCCTAGCTTAAGACTTTGGTTTTAAACCATACTCAGCATCGTAGCTACGGCATCCGATAACAACAGAAGACGGATCAGAGCCATTGAAATCACAACGGATAAATGCATCTTTAGGTTCAGTGCTATAGAATTGAACTTCATAAACAGCGCCTTTAGGCTCATCTAAACTATATGTAGCAGCAATTGGGAATTGTTTATAAGCTAAACAATTTGTTCTAACTTCAGCTAATGTAGTGTCTGAATAAATTTGCATTAAACGAGAACCGCTACCACATTTTAAATCAGCCATATTAACTTGACCATCATCTGCAAAACTCAATGCAGGAACTACCAACATCAAAGCACAAAGTAATTTACGCATAATAATAACTCCTATTTAATACGTTACAATATTAACGACAACCATTAACTAAAGCACTACCGTCTTTAGTTCCAAAATCACACTTAACAGTATCATTAGTAGCAGTATTTACGAACTTAACTTCGTACATACCTAAGTAACGACCGTAAGTAACATCATATTGATCTTTAACTTGACACGTATTAACCATTTGATCTAATGTAGTAGCAGAGTTAATTTGCATGCTTCCGCAGTACAAATTAGCCATGTCTAAAGTAGATGCAAAACTCAAACCAGATAAAACCATTAATGGGATAAGTAATTTACGCATAATATATGCTCCTTTCTAATAGTAATTGGAATTATAACTTACTTTTTTATATATTTGCAAATAACAATTTGTTTAATTTTCTATACATATTTATTTAAAACAAATGAAAGGCGCTTAATTCCTTCTTCAATATTTGCTTCAGACATATTAGAATAATTTAAGCGTAAGAAATTTTTATTACCACCATTCGGAAAGAATGGTGCACCTGGTACAAACGCCACATTTTTTTTAAGTGCTTCAACCAATAACTCTGCTGCATCAATATGTTCTGGCAACTCCACCCATGTAAATAACCCACCATTTGGATTCGTGTATTTAATATTTTGTGGGAAAAATTCTGCCATCTTATCTAGCATAAGTTTTTTGCGCACTTTATACACATCTATTATTTTCGTTATGTGCTTAGAAATGTCATATGTTTGCATAAACTGACCAATTTCACGCTGTGTCAAATTGTTACACTGCAAATCAGAGATCTGCTTTAGCAAAATAAATTTATGCAATATTTCTTGTGTTGCACATATCCAACCGATTCGAAGCCCAGGACACAATATCTTAGAGAAAGAACCTAAATAAATAACCCAGTCATCTTTATCAAAACTTTTAATAGCTGGAATACGCTCACCTTCAAAGATAACATCACCATATGGATTATCTTCAATAATTGGAATTCGATAATACTTAGACAACTCAACTAATTTCTTTCTACGCTCTAAAGACATTGTCACACCAGTTGGATTCTGAAAGTCTGGAATAGTGTAGATAAATTTTGCTTTAACACCAGAAGCCAAAACTTTCTCTAGCTCTTCAACAATCATGCCATGCTCATCCATAGGAATCGTTACGTATTTTGCATGATGTGAATTAAATACATTAATAGCTCCTAAATAACTAGGATTTTCACAAATTACCGTATCACCTTCGTCTAAAAATATCTTAGCGCAAAAATCAATACCCTGCTGTGAACCAGCTGTAATTAAAATATCTTCCTTAGAAGTTTCTACATTGGCGCGAGACATTAACTGGGAAACTATCATTTCTCTAAGTAATACATAACCCTCTGTCGCACTATATTGCAATGAGACTCTACCCTGCTTACTCATCACATCAGCAGACACAGCTGACAATTCTTCTAATGGAAATAATTCTGGCGCAGGCAAACCACCGGCGAATGAAATAACTTCTGGTCGCTCAGTAATTTTTAGAATCTCTCTAATTTCTGAGGCTTTTAATGTTTTTGCACTTTTTGACAATTCAAATTGCATTTTAATTTATCCTAATATATAGCGTAAACGCATAAAAATAATCTGTTAGATTTCATCGAGTTGTTTACAGTTGTTAAAATAAATCTCTAATTTTTCATATGGAGTTAAGTTATCAATTC
>RXKI01000068.1 GCA_003962895.1 Neisseriaceae bacterium | reverse complement strand
CGCTAAAGACCAAGTTTTAGGTCGTCTAGCTGCTAAAATTGCACACGTACTTCGCGGTAAACACAAAGCTATCTTCACTCCACATGTAGATACTGGTGATTTCATCGTTGTAACTAATGCAGATAAATTAGTAGTAACTGGTCAAAAAACATTACAGAAGATTTATTATCGCCATACAGGTTATCCTGGTGGTATTTATTCTCGTACATTCAATGAAATGTTAGAGAAAGCTCCTGAGAAAATTTTAATCAATGCAGTAAAAGGTATGTTACCTAAAGGTCCTTTGGGCTATGCTATGATTAAAAAATTAAAAGTGTATGCTGGTGAAGCTCATCCTCATACTGCTCAACAACCTAAACAATTAGAAATATAAGGGGCTGAAGATGGTTGGAAATTATAACTACGGAACAGGTCGTCGTAAGAGCTCTGTAGCACGTGTATTCATCACTAAAGGTTCTGGTAAAATCGTTGTAAACGGTAAAGAATATGATAAATATTTTGCACGTCCTACTAGCTGCATGGTTGTTCGTCAGCCTTTAGAGTTGGTTGATCACTTAACAACATTTGATGTTAAAGTAAATGTATGTGGTGGTGGTGAGTCAGGTCAAGCTGGTGCTATCCGTCATGGTATTACTCGTGCATTGATCGAGTTTAATTCTGAGTTAAAACCTGCTTTATCTCAAGCTGGATTCGTAACTCGTGATGCTCGTGAAGTTGAACGTAAAAAATGCGGTTTACGTAAAGCACGTCGCCGTAAACAATTCTCTAAACGTTAATCGTTTTCAGATGGAAAACCTGTGCAGTTATGCGCAGGTTTTTTTTATATCTATACATAATCATTATTTTTTTGTATATAAATGCTATAATTACGCTCAATAAATATAAGCTACAATAAGGAATAATTGTGCAAAAGCGTGAAATTATTAAATTTCAACAAGTTGTCAAAAAATACTCTGGCGATATTACGGCATTAAACGGAGTTAGTTTTAGTGTCGAACAAGGTGAGTTAGTTTTTTTGGCTGGTCATTCTGGTGCTGGTAAATCAACTATTTTTAAATTGATTGCGGGTAGTGAACTAGCAACATCTGGTAGTGTGGTTGTGAATAATGTAAATTTAGCAACGCTTAGCCAAAATAATCGTACATTTATCCGTCAACATATTGGAATGGTATTTCAAGATCATAAGATATTATATGATAGAAATGTTTTTGATAATGTACGACTACCGTTGGATATAGTTGGTGATTATTCGGAAGCAGAAGTTAAAACTCGTGTTGTTAAAGCGCTAGAAAGCGTTGGCTTGGAGCATAAAATTAATATGACTCCAGAGCGGTTATCCGGTGGTGAGCAGCAACGATTATGTATTGCACGAGCAATTATTCATCAGCCAAAAATTTTATTAGCCGATGAGCCAACAGCAAATCTTGATCGTGCCAATGCTCTTAAAATTTTAGAACTATTCAAGCAATTTCATCAATCAGGTGTGACTATTATAATTTCAGCGCATGATGAAAGTTTGTTAAGTGATTATGGTAAACGCATAATTAGATTAAATAAAGGTCAATTTAGGTAAGGTATTATGAATTTTATATATCGTCAATTGAGAGTTTTTAAACACGCATGGCAAATCATATTATCTAAACCGATTGAACATTTTATTAATTTAGTTGCTTTGGGTTTGATAATTAGCTTATGTATGACAAGTTTGTCAGTTAATAAAAGTATGCATGTTTGGGAAGATACTAATATAGTTTACCCACAAATCTATGTTTATATGGATAATCAAGCTAATGATGCTGATTTAGGTGTTGTGCAGAAATTGCTAACATCAAGTGAACATAGTCGCGAAATTGCAAATTATAAATATGTAAGTAAAGATGAGGCATTACATTCAGTTACAGCTGATAATGATATGAAATCAATAGCTTCTGAAGTGATTAGCAGTGATAGTAATCCATTGCCTGATGTGTTTATTGTTAATACATCTACCCTAGATGCAAAATCTTTGGAGCTACTTACCAAACAACTACAGGCAACCCCAATGGTTGATAATGTTCAAATTGATGTTAACTATGCTAATAAAATTAGTGATTTAATTAGCTTTGCAAGTAATATTTCATTCGCGGTACAAGCTTTATTAATCGGCGTGTTATGCTTATTTGTTTATAATATTATTCGCCTACAAATGATGCTAAAAAGTGATGCAATTAAAGTTTCACGTTTAATTGGTGCTAGTGATGGTTTTATTATGGCGCCACTATTACAGTATGCGTTTTGGCAAGTATCATTAGCTACTATAACTGGTGCTGTTATACAGGTATTAATTGCTAAGCAAATTAACGGTCTTTTTGCACATTTCACGCATTTATTTTCAGATAAATTTGTGGTTAATTTATTATGTGTGTCTGATTATTTTATGATTTGGCTTGAGATAGTTGCATTTGCATTATTATCTGTATTCTTGGCTGTTCGTTGGGTATTAAATCACACGCGGATTCGTTAATGAAATTAAGTGATTTTGATTATCATCTACCTGAGGAATTAATTGCATCTTTAGCTTTAGAGAATCGCTCTGCTAGTAGACTTTTGGTTGCAAGTGATGATGAGTTAATTGATAAGCAATTTTCAGATATTATTGATTATTTGCAAGCAGGAGATTTATTAGTTCTAAATAATACTCGAGTTGTTAAAGCGAGATTATTTGGGAGTAAGCC
>RXKI01000055.1:5862-22548 GCA_003962895.1 Neisseriaceae bacterium | reverse complement strand
AACGTTGCCGATTGCACGAGCACAAGACTTTACAACTTATAAAGATGGTCAAACTGCAATGACAATTCATGTGCTACAAGGAGAGCGTGAATTAGTAAAAGATTGTCGTTCATTGGCTAAATTTACTTTGCGTGGTATCCCACCGATGGTAGCATCGCAAGCACGAGTGCGAATTACATATCAAATTGATGCAGATGGATTATTATCAGTTAGTGCACGAGAATTAACCACAGGTATCTCTAGCTCAATTGAAGTAAAGCCTAGCTTTGGTCTAGAAGACTCTGAGATTAGTCGTATGCTTCAAGAGTCGGTAAATAATGCAAAAGATGATGTGAAAGTGCGCCTGTATCAAGAAGCATTGGTTGATGCGAACGCATTACTTGAGTCGGTTGAAAAAGCGTTACTTGAAGATTATGATTTATTATCTGAAGAAGAAGCGCAAACTATTAATAATGCCTGTATGCGCTTAAAAGTTGCGATTAATAAACCAGTGACTAATTATGATGAAGCAAAAGCTAATATAGCTAAATTATCTAGTGAATTAAACTCAACTAGCGATGACTTTGCTAATAAGCGCATGGACAATGCAATTCGTAAAGCTCTTGCTGGTAAAAGTGTAGATGAAATAAGTGAATAAAATAATAAAGGTAATATTGTGATTTTAGGTAGAACATCAGATATAAGAACATGGATTTTTCATCTAATATTTTTTTATAAAGAGAATATTTTTAGAAAGCTATTTCCATTGATGGCGGTGCTTACAGGATATACTCTTTTAATTATGTATCTGGATACAACATGGCATCTTGTTGCAGCAATAATTGATCGAGGATTAGAGCAGTTTCATATTATTTTTAGTTTCATTTTAGCTTTTTTTATTAGCTTTCGAGTAAATACTAGTTATGGACGCTGGTGGGAAGCTAGGATTTTATGGGGTTCGTTAGTTAATACCTGTCGCAATGTAGCTTTAAAATTTGATGTGTATGTGGATTTAAATAATTATCCAGAGCTAAAGCAAATTATTGCTATATACCCAAATATCTTGAAATTACATTTACGCAAAGATAATAAAGCAATAGCTGAAGAATTTAATAAACATAATTATGAATTGCCAGATGGTGATAATCCAATGGTGCTTTTAAATCATAAATTATTCGTATATGTAAATGAATTACGCAAAGATAATAAAATTTCTCTAGAGCAATTTTTAGCACTTGATCAATGTGTGGCTGGATTAATGGATATAACAGGTGGATGTGAACGCATTTTAAATACTCGTCCGCCATCAGCATTTGCATTTTTAGCTCGTCAAGCTTTGTTGGTTTATGCATTAACATTTCCATTTGGTTGGGTCGATACATTTGGTGTTATTGCAATACCATTTTTATTAATCATTGTTTATGTATTATTTGGTTTGGAAGTATTGGCGGAAGAAATGGAAAACCCATTTGGTTTAGATGATCATGATTTACCAATAGATGGAATTGCTACAACTATTGCCAAAAATGTCAATGCTATTCAGAGGTATAAAATTTGATAAAACTATATCAAAACAATTTAGGTAAGGTTTTTTTAGTTAGTATTGTTGCGGCATTTATATTTGGTATCTTTGCTCCTCATATATTTGCTCATCTTGAGTTTATTAGCAATACCTTTGTAAATTTACTAAAACTTTGTGCTTTACCAATTGTGTTTACTTCACTTATTATCACTATTGGAGATATGGAGCAATTGCATCAACTCAAATCAGTAGTGCGCAATTCATTGTTTTATATTTTGATTTCCGAAATAGTTGCAGTAACAATTGGCTTGGTACTATTTAATGCTGTTGATGTATCAAAAGGTGTTGATGGACATGCGCTACTCAGTGGGGTAACTCACGTTGGAGAAACCTCGAGTAATATTGATCCGAGTGCAATTTTTAATTATTTGTTTACCGCAAATATATTTCACTCATTGGTTAATTTTGATGTTTTACCAATAGTAATTTTCTCAATTATTTTTGGCATTACATGTGCGCTAAATCAATCAGCAGCTCAACCAGTGCTTAATCTGTGTAAAAGCTCACGCACACTATTTTTATCAATGCTAAATGGTGTTATGTACTTGGCTGCTCGTGCAATATTTGTGATGATTGGATCTGCTGTTGCTGAGAGTTATCTCGGTGGTGCATTTACTCAAAATATTCTTGGGCTGGTTAAGTTTGTTGGATTATTTTTTGTCGGGTTATTTTTACATTTTTTATGGCAAACAATTTTAGTGGTTGTATTGTATAAAAATATAGGTATAACTAATTTAGTTGGCAAATCTGGCAAAATATTTAGCACTGCATTTATTAGCTCTAGCTCATTAGCGACATTACCACTAGCTATAAAACGAGCAGAAGAGCTTGGTGCAAAAGGTAAAGTCATTAATTTCATGCTGCCAGTATGTGCATCGATGAATTTTGCCTCAGGTATGATGTACGAAATAGCAGCGTGTTTGTTTTTCATGCAAATATTAGGTATTCACCCTGATATTACTCATCAGATATTACTTGCAATAGCGTGTATCGTAACTGGAATAGCAGTTGGTGGGATACCCGAAACTTCTATGGTAAGTTTTGTAGCTGTATTTAATATGGCTGGTATTCCGCTATCTGCATTGTCTATCCTAATGCCACTAGATCGTGTGGTTGATCGTATTCGTACGATGGTAAATATTTTCGTAAATATGTGCGGTACGTTGATCGTGAGTAAATTTACAAAAGACTAGTCAGTACCCTATTGCGCAGGATACATAATTAATATTGCACTACAAACTAATTTTTTACTTGGGTACTCTTTTTGGACAACTCCGCTAAAAACAGTATCTGCATACTGGCAAAAATTTATTGTTTCGTTTAATTCGCCCATGTCTGTCATTGAGCTTTCTGCTCCACATTGATCGTAGTCGTTTTCGGTTAATGTTATCGTGATGCCACATTCGTTATTGATACATAACTGTCCTTGGCTATTTACATTTATGATCTGAGGATAAGCAAAAAGCTGTTCGCAAGTTCTAAATTGGTTTGATATGTTCGAAGCAACATCAGAAATTTCTGCATAATAAGCCCCCTGTGGTAAATGATCTACACCTCCACCGTCAACAATGTTGTTACTGCTGCCACATGCACTTAGCAATAGATTCGCTAAGTAATATACTGATCTATATTTTTTATTCTGTGTAAACATGGTTGCTTGATTATACGATATTTAGTATGGGTTATTGTTTGTTACATAAATTATTTTATCGGATTGTATCATAATATTGATGTGTTATTATGTGATTATGCTAGAATCACACTAGGGATATTCTGCTTGTTATTTATGTAGTATTTTACTATGTCTTGCCTGTAGATTCTAAGTTAATAATTTACAAACTCAGAAAGTTGTAAAATGAAAAATAGTACAAAACTGTTGTTGGCATCACTAGTTGGTGTGGCAACATTAAACTTGATGTCATGTAGTTCATCAAGTGGGGATAGTAATGGCCCTAAGCCAGTCCCACCTGGTCCTACACCAAATGGTGTTACTAGCCTACAGATTGGTCAGATTGGTGCGATTCCAACTGATTCAGCTGTGGCTAATGCGTCTTATCCATTGGTGTTATTAAATAATACAAAACAGGCGATCAATGGTGTAGCTGTAAAAGCGACAGGAGTTGATCCACGCCTAAATATTGCATCGGATAGTCAATTATTTGATGCTAGTCAATGTAAATCGATTCCTGCTGGTGGTAGCTGTAGCATTATGGTAAAAGCTAACTCACTTCGCGTGAATAATGTTGGTGACAATGGTCAATATGGTTTACAAATTACTGGTAAGTCTGCCGATGGCAAGACTTCTTACAGTGAGGCACAAATTGTTTCTTATGAAAATTTCAAAGCTGCAAGCAAAATAGGTGTAAATTACAATACATCTGGTGCGGCTACTACGAACATTACTAAGCCAACGCAAATGATGGTTACTTTACCAGTTTACTTTGATAAAGCGTATAGCAATGTTAAGATTGAGGCTCCTGGTGTGAGTGCTAATTTAATAGGCTGTGGTTTAATTAGTGCTAATGGTACTTACAATATTTCGGCTAATTCAGCATGCTCGATTGTATTAGACTTCCGTGGTGGTCGTCCGATTACGTCAAACGTGAAGTTACTAGCTGACTCTGTTGAAGTGAAAAAATCTCCAGTAGATAAATCTGTAAAATCAACTAAATCAAAATCGTTAACATCTGGTGGTAATCAAATTCTGAGTCTTGGTTTTGTCAATTTACCAAATTCAGCAGCATTGATTACAACTGGTTTCGTTACGAGTTCGATTCCTACTGATAATACTACTTTGCAAACAGTAACATTTGTGAATAATGGTATGACTGGTGCTACGCAGATGAATTTAACTTTTGCTGATGTAGCTAATGGCTATAGTCCTACGAACATTTCAGCTACGCAGACTATTGGCTTAAATACAGTAGTAACTGTTACGGCTAATACGTGTACATCTCAAGCTGGTGGTAGTGGTAATGGAAGCCTTGCTGCGACATCTTCTTGTTCGGTTACTTTCAGGATTGATGGTAATACTCAGTATGGTAATTTGAGATTGGCAATGGACTATAACACTGGTATTGGTACTGCCAACACTGGTTTTAATACATACTATTACCCACCACAATCAACTGCGACTTTATCAGCTTCTGCTAGTCCTTCGGCATCATACTTCCTGAATACTGCAGTAGGGTCACAGGTTAAAGCAATGACAGTAACAATTACAAATACAGGTACATCTCCTGTGACTTTATCTACGTTGTCAAGTGATCAGAATATCTTGAAAACAGCTGGTCAACCAGGGGTGCCAAATGGTATGAACGTTACTGCAAATACTTGTGTTTCTGGATTTACATTAAATGCCAATAGTGCGAACTCTTGTGCATATACTGTTACATTTGATCCGACAGTTGTAACCAGTAGTCAGATCAACAATTTATATGGTGTAATAAGTGGTACCTATACTAGTTTAGGTAATACGTACGTGGTGTCAAATTCGCTTAATATGCCATATAGTGTGAATGAAGCAACTGATTTGACATTTAACCCAACTGAGTTACAATTGACAACTAACGTTGGTCAGCCTGTGTATATTCCGCTGAGTATTACAAATACAAATGAATTAGGTAGTGGCACGATTACGAATATTACGTTTGACTGGGCTAGTATTGGTGCATCAAATGTAACTACTTACTCACAGTCTCCTAGTGGATGTTTAAGTTCTTTAGCTTATGGTAGCACTTGTGATGTAGTGTTTGAATATGCGCCAATTTCCGCTGAGAGTAATGGCGGTAATTATAGTAACTTACCAGTAATTTATACCGGTGGTAAATTTGAAAGTGATGACATCCCGACTACTTATCAAGCGATTAATGGCAATACCAATGTCCAAATTACTAGCGTATCGACAGCTGATTTAAACAATCCACCAGTTATTTCCACTGGACAGGGAACAAGTAGTCAACCGTATACGTTTTATAATTATGGAAATAGCTTTGGTCTAACTATTACTTATACAAATAGTGGTACTGTGGATGCTGATAACTTCTCGATTGATGGTAATACATTACCTGCTACGTCTACTGGTTGGCTGATAGATACAGCTAATACAACGTGTGCTATTGGTACGCAAGGCACTACGCTTGCAGCTAGTGGTTCTTGTAACTTGGCACTTATCGGTGGTAACCAAAACCTGCAAAATGTAATGACAACTGCGAATACGATGACATTTGATTTCCCTGTAGCTAGCTATGATGAGTCTGGTCAAGTATTGGTGCGTAATGTTTGGGACTATAATAGTCAAGCAAATGTTTATGTAACGCAAAACCCAATTTTAGTTCCAAGTTATTCAATTGGGTCTGGTGTATTGGAAAGTGTTGGTGGTCAGTCTTACTACGTTTATCCAGTTACATTACAAAATAATGCAAATGCTGGTCAAACTGCACCAGTTACAGTAACTATTGATCCAACTCAATATGATCTTGGCTCAGTTACAGCTGGTCTTGGTGCTAGCAATACGACAGTGCCAGCAGGTGGTGCATATAGCACAACATTGGCTGGTGGTCAACAAGACACTCCATTATACCTATGGATTCCATATCAAAGCACATTGCCAACTAGTAATTTATACGCTACGTGGACATATGCTCCATTGGTTGCGACACAGAGTTTTGGTAATGTACAAGCATCTAGCGTTGCGGCTGGTGTGTTTTATACAGCAAGTGGTGCGACAATTACACCAAGATGGTCAGCGGTAACTAGTGCACCATATTCATATGCTGCACCTGGAGCTCCTACTATTAATACAGTAAATGCTCCAGCAACAATACTAGATATGGTTCAATATCAAGGTTATGTGTATGCTATGACAGGTGCAGGAGTGTATTCATATGCGATTACGCCATGGGCTGATAATGCTGGTACGATGATTCCTGATTCTACAACTGGTACAGGTACTGGTGCATTGACGGTAACAAGTAGTGGTGCAAGTCAAATCAGTGGTGAAATCAGTGATACTCCTGGTGCCTTTGCAATCAATACAGTTGGTGGTAATACATATGCTTTAGTAACCGAAGCTGGTGCATTTACTACTGCTGGTGGTGATTGGCCATATGTAATTGCAACTATTGCAAATGGTGTGTTTACTAATACTGCTGGTACGTTCACTGGTTTAACAGATAATCAGGCTATCGTAAGTGTTGCGGTTTCTGAAGCTGGTAATATCTATGTTGTGTTAGATGATAATACAGCATTCTCTTGTCAAACAACGACTCAAGCTGCTGCTGGTACTGCTGCTTGTACTCAATTGACGTTGCCAACTTCAATTACTACTGCTGCGTCTAATACTACGTTAGCGTCATTGTCAATCTCAGCTGTTGGTGGTGAAGTATCTATAGTACAGGTTACAGCTGATCCAAGTGCAGCTGGTAATTTCTTACCAACTACTAAGTATTTATATGCAACTGATCAAGGTAGTTCTACAGATTTTACTGCTGGTACTCTACAAAATCCATCAGGGTTTATCGATGCCAATCCATATACGTACTATTATAATTTGGATGCTACGGCAACTACGGCAACTCCAATTTATGCTATGTCTGGTAAGAGAATTACTACAAGTGGTTCTCCAAATTATACGCATAATACATCTGCTGGTGCTTATTCGGCTAATTTAGCTACTCCAACATATAATGGAGTTGGTTCTAGCGCATTTGGAATTGGTATGAATGCATACTATTCATTCTTAACTATTGATGGTCAAAACTAATCATAGTTAGATTGAATCAGATCTTTATTAAAGGTTGGTCTTATGACCAACCTTTTTTTATTTGTGTTATGATTTTGTTTATTTTTGGAGATAGTTATGCAACATGAGTTTTGGCATGAGCGTTGGCAGAGTAATCAAATTGCTTTTCATCAAGGTAAAGCGCATGATTTATTGACTAAATATGTTGATAGTTTGGGTGATTTATTAGGTAAAACCATATTGGTTCCGCTGTGTGGTAAAAGTCTAGATTTGGTATATTTAGTAAGTCGTGGAGCAAATGTAATTGGTTGTGAGCTAAGTAATAAAGCATGCGTTGATTTTTTCACAGAAAATAGTTTAGAGTACGAAGTGATTAATCAAGGCGGTTTTGAAGTTTATGTGAGTAAAAAGATCATAATTTATTGCGGTGATTTTTTTGCTATTGATTTTGCTAAACTGCCACAAATTGATTTTGTATATGATCGTGCAGCACTTATTGCATTACCAATTACAATGCGTAAACAATATGCAGATCATCTAAAGAAATTAAAATCAGTCAAATATTTGTTAATTACGCTTAGTTATCCAAGTGATGAAGAAATTGGTCCTCCATTTTCAGTTAGTCAAAAAGAAGTAGTGGAATTATATAGTGATAAATTTATGATTAACGAGTTAGAGAAACTTGAGATTACCAATGCGCCAAATTCCCGCTTATTTATGCAAGGTATTGCCCAATCAACTGAGGCTGTTTACTTGCTTGTTAGCAAATAGTTGATGGTTTGGGTATGTTATACTAATGTGTTTTTTTATGTTAGGTTATTGATTTAAATGATTTTCGACAAGCATTTTGATGTAATTGTGATTGGTGGTGGGCATGCTGGTACTGAAGCATGTTTGGCTGCTAGTCGCATGGGATTACAAACGTTATTAATTACGCACAATATTGAGACACTAGGTCAGATGTCATGCAATCCATCGATTGGTGGGATTGGTAAAGGGCATTTGGTCAAAGAGGTTGATGCTCTCGGTGGTATTATGGCTCAGGCTGCTGATCATTCAGGTATACAGTTTCGCACATTAAATAGCAGTAAAGGTGCTGCGGTACGTGCTACTCGTGCTCAGGCTGATCGTATATTGTACAAGGCCTATGTTCGTTATGCGCTTGAAAATCAACCTAATTTAACTTTATATCAACAAGCAGTTGATGACATCATTATAGAAAATGATCGTGTAACTGGAGTAATTACGCAAAGTGGAATTACATTTAAAGCTAAATCGGTAGTTCTGACTTCAGGTACTTTCTTGGGTGGCAAGATTCATATTGGGTTACAAAATTATATAGGTGGTAGAGCAGGTGACCCAGCATCAATTAGTCTATCTGAAAAATTACGCTCATATAATTTACCAGTTGGTAGGTTGAAGACAGGTACTCCACCACGCATTGATGGTCGTACGATTGATTTTAGCGTGCTTGAGGAGCAACCAGGGGATAAGCCTACACCAATATTTTCATTTAGAAGTAATTCATCAGATCATCCACAGCAAATTTCTTGTTGGATAACGCATACCAATACACGTACACATGAAATTATTCGTAGCGGCTTTGATCGTTCACCAATGTTTACAGGTGTAATCGAGGGTGTTGGTCCACGCTATTGTCCATCAATTGAGGATAAGGTAAATCGCTTTGCGGATAAAGATTCACATCAGATATTTTTAGAGCCAGAGGGCTTAACTACACATGAATATTATCCAAATGGTATCTCGACGTCATTACCGTTTGATATTCAATTAAATTTAGTTCGTTCGATGAAAGGTCTAGAAAATGCGCATATTTTACGACCAGGTTATGCGATTGAATATGATTATTTTGATCCAACGTATTTAAAGTCTAGCCTGGAATCTAAGGTGGTCAATGGACTATTCTTTGCTGGGCAAATTAATGGTACTACAGGTTATGAAGAAGCTGCTGCACAAGGTTTATTAGCTGGTATTAATGCAGGTTTACAAGTGCAAGGTAAGGATGGCTGGTGCCCTAAACGTAATGAAGCATATATTGGTGTAATGGTAGATGACTTGATTACCAAAGGGGTGACCGAACCATATCGTATGTTTACCTCACGAGCTGAATACCGTTTGCAATTACGCGAAGATAATGCAGATTTACGACTGACAGAAAAAGGTCGTGAGCTTGGTGTAGTAACTGATGAGCATTGGGAAATGTTTGCTAAAAAGCAAGAAGCAATTTTTGGTGAAGTTGAGCGACTTAAAAAAGTATTTATTCACCCAGGTAATATCAATAACACGGAGTTCGAGACATTATTGGGTGGCAAGATTGAGCGAGAGTACTCATTACATGATATGCTAAAACGCCCAGAGTTTGATTATAGAAATATTCAGCAGCTACCAAATTTTGGTGAAGCAGTGAGTGATGATGAGCGAGTGTGCGAGCAAGTTGCTATCCAAATAAAATATGCTGGCTATATCGCACGTCAGCACGAAGAAGTTGGTAAAAAATCATATCTAGATGATATTTTATTGCCACATAATATTGACTATTCACAAATTAGTGGATTATCGGTTGAGGTGGTGCAAAAATTAATTAAATTTGCTCCAGAAAATTTAGGGCAAGCCTCAAGAATATCAGGAGTAACTCCAGCGGCAATTTCATTATTACAGGTTTATCACAAGAAAGGCTTTCCTCGTAAATGATAAAAAGACATGTACGTAAGCTATATCAAAATAAGCATACTCGTGAAATAATGATTTATGGCATAGTTGGAATAGGTGCTCTAATAGTACAAGATTCAATTTTTATAGCATTGCCAAATTTTGGTATATTCCCAACAGTAGCTATGATAATTGGTAACTTCGCAGGAATGTTTGTTTCATACTATGGGCATACTAAGTTCACATTTAAAAAGCATAAATTTTCTAAACGCGAGTTTGTGAAATTCACAATTACTTCAACCATTGGACTTATTTTAAATGCTGGTGGGGTAAGATTAATTACTAAAGTATTTATGATGAATCATCTGTGGGGTTTACTACCAACTTTTATTACCCCAATAGTTACATTTTTGATTAGTAAATTTTGGGCTTTTCGCGAGAAGAAATAGTGCTCACTCATTATGCTTTGCTGTGATTTATATCACAGCTTTTTTATTAATCTGAACTCACAAATTAATTATTTTAAAATATTTAATAATAATACTTGAAATATCAAAAAACACCCTTATTTAACTATCATGAAACAATAGATTGAGCAATCAGTCTAAATTTAGATTTTAAAAAGGAATTAAATTATGGGTAAAATTATAGGTATCGATTTAGGTACAACAAATTCATGTGTGGCTGTTGTTGAAAATGGCCAGCCAAAAGTTATTGAGAATGCCGAAGGTGCCCGTACGACTCCTTCAATTATTGCATATACAGATGGTGAAACATTAGTTGGTGCTCCTGCAAAACGTCAAGCAGTTACAAATCCACGTAATACAATTTATGCTGCTAAACGCTTAATTGGTCGCCGTTTTGAAGAAAAAGAAGTACAAAAAGATATCGATTTAATGCCGTATAGCATTGTAAAAGCTCCAAATGGCGATGCTTGGATTAAAGTTAATGATAATGAATTAGCGCCGCCTCAAGTTTCTGCTGAAATTTTGAAAAAAATGAAAAAAACTGCAGAAGACTATTTAGGTGAAGCAGTTACTGAAGCGGTTATTACTGTGCCTGCTTATTTCAATGATAGTCAACGTCAAGCAACTAAAGATGCTGGTCGTATTGCTGGATTAGATGTTAAACGTATTATCAATGAGCCTACAGCTGCTGCATTGGCATTTGGTTTAGCTAAAAAAGAAGGTAAAGATCGTAAGATTGCTGTATATGATTTAGGTGGTGGTACATTTGACGTATCAATCATTGAAATCGCTGATGTAGATGGTGAGAGTCAATTTGAAGTATTATCAACAAATGGTGATACCTTCTTAGGTGGTGAAGATTTTGACCAACGTTTGATGGATTACATTGTTGATGAGTTCCAAAAAAAACAAGGCATTGACCTTAAAAAAGATGTAATGGCTTTACAACGTTTGAAAGAAGCTGCTGAGAAAGCTAAGATCGAATTATCATCAGCTGCTCAAACAGAAATTAATTTACCATACATCACAATGGATGCAACAGGTCCTAAACATTTGGTAAGCAAAATTACTCGCGCTAAATTTGAAGCAATTGTAGAAGATTTAGTGACTCGTACTATTGATCCATGTGCTGTTGCATTAAAAGATGCTGGTTTGTCAGCTAGTGATATTGATGATGTTATCTTGGTTGGTGGTCAAACTCGTATGCCACGTGTACAAGATAAAGTAAAAGAATTCTTTGGTAAAGAGCCACGTAAAGATGTGAATCCTGATGAAGCTGTTGCTGTTGGTGCTGCGATTCAAGGTTCTGTATTATCGGGTGATCGTAAAGATGTATTGTTATTAGATGTTACACCATTATCTCTGGGTATTGAGACTATGGGTGGTGTGATGACTAAATTAATCAATAAAAATACTACGATTCCAACTAAAGCATCACAAGTATTCTCAACTGCAGTTGATAATCAACCAGAAGTTACGATTCATGTACTGCAAGGTGAGCGTCAAGTAGTTGCGGGTAATAAGTCACTAGGTCAATTTAACTTAGGCGGTATTGCTCCAGCTCCACGTGGTACACCTCAAATCGAAGTAACTTTTGATATTGATGCTAATGGTATCTTACACGTTTCAGCTAAAGATAAAGCAACTGGTAAAGAAAATAAAATTACTATCCAAGCTAGCTCTGGTTTATCTGAAGAAGAAATTCAAAAAATGGTACAAGATGCTGAGGCTCATGCAGAAGAAGATAAAAAAGCTGCTGAATTGGTACAAGCTCGTAACCAAGCTGATGCAATGGTTCATTCGACTAAGAAATCTTTGGCTGATTATGGTGATAAAGTTTCTGCTGAAGAAAAAGCTAAAATTGAAGCTGCAATAACTGCTTTGGAAGAAGCTGCAAAAGGCGATAACAAAGAAGATATTGAAGCTAAAACTACTGAGCTTATGACTGCATCACAAAAGATTGGTGAAATGATGTATGCTGATATGCAAAATCAACAAGGTGGCGCAGCTGGAGCAGAACATTCTCATGAAGAAGCTAGTGCACCAAAAGATGATGTAATTGACGCTGAATATACTGAAGTTGATGAAAAAGACAAGAAGTAATTTAGTCAAACATTAAATGCTAAAATAGGACTGGTAATATTACTAGTCCTATTTTTTATTATATAGAAGTTAGAAATGAGTTAGTGCATTACTCGAATACACTAACCCTAATTATAAAATTATTTCTTCGCCTGAGTTAAGATAGCAACTGTTGTTTCTAGTAGAGTCTTACGGTTGTGATTGATTTTATTGATAAAATCCATGTGTATGCTAGTTAAATCAGTCAGTTGTTTAGCTTGAGTTAAGCTATTCAAATAATTACCAATTTCACTATTTACTGTTGCTAATGCTTCCAAAGAAGTTTCAATTAATTTTTGATTTTTGCTTGCCAAAGTATTCAAAGCATCCATTGCACTATTGAATGGTTGAGCACTTGCAGCTGATTTAGCCGAAGTTTCAGGCTTCACTTCTACTTTAGGCTCTGGTGCTTTTGCAGTATTAGGTTTAGCTGCAGTTTGCTTGATATTGCTTAGAACTTCTTTAGTTGTTTTTTGTGCTACAGGTGTGGCTGGTTTTGTTGCTGCTACTTTTTTAGGTGCAGTTGGTTTGGCTGGAGCTTTAGCAGCTGTAGTAGGCGATTTTTTACCTGTAACAGCTTGTTGCTCTGCTGAAATAGATTTCTTTAGTGCCGAAGTTAATTGCTTTTTCATCAATATCTCCTTAGTTTAAAATTTTAATAATTTCTTGTTTTAGTGCTGTAATTTCTTCTTTAGCTTTCGCGTTATCTAAATCAAGCACCGTACCACCAAATGCAGCAGCTTGACGATATGCTGTACGTTGGTAAATGTCTGTCTCAAATTTATCAAAATCAAATTCACCAATTAATTCTAGTGCCTCACGCGAAATACTTGTGTTTGGCTGACACATATTGGCAAGTAGTCTAGTTTGTAAATTTTCATTAAAATCAAGTGCGCTATTAATTAGATTTTGAATGCCAATTGCCGACCATAAATCTGTTGGGCTAGGCACTACAGGGACAATAGCTAAATTTGCTACAAGCAAAGCCGATGCAGTAAAGCGATTATCAATAGCAGGTGGGCAATCAATGAAGATGTATTCATAATCATCTATATATTTTTTTATTTCACGATTTACTTTACCATCTAAATTGGCTAAACTCATCACAGAGCATGGAAATGGATTCTCATCACTACTACTAGCAGCCCATCTAGTAGTACTTCCTTGTGGGTCGCCATCAACTACGAGGGTCTTAGCATCTTTACCAAATGCTCCAGATAAATTCATTGTAATAGTTGTCTTACCACAACCACCTTTTTGATTGGTAATAACAATAACTTTTGCTGTCATTAAATTTCACTTAAATTTTTTTAAATTAATATTCTGTATTATAAGCTTTTATTATAGATTTTGGCAAACAATAATTTCATTAACTTGGTTCTATCTATTGCCAAATTTGTAAATAAAAAAGAGAGGTATAAAAACCTCTCTTTTTTATTGAATAACTTAATTACTCATCCATGCCATCAGCATCAGTACTAGCATCAACTTCACGCTCACTAGGAGGAACTTCGCCAATTGCTAAACCTGATAAGCTACGGATTTTACTTTCCAAATCTTGAGCAACTTCTGGATTTTCTTTCAGATATTGACGAACATTTTCCTTACCTTGACCAATCTTTTGTCCATTATAGCTGTACCAAGCACCAGATTTTTCAACAAATTTATTTATAACAGCAAGATCAATCACTTCGCCTAAGCGAGAAATACCTTCGCCATATAATATTTCAAAATCAACTTGTTTAAATGGTGGAGCTACTTTATTTTTAACTACTTTTACGCGAGTTTCATTACCAAGGATTTCATCACCTTTTTTAATCGCACCGATACGGCGGATATCTAGACGCATTGAAGCATAGAATTTAAGTGCATTACCACCAGTAGTTGTTTCAGGTGAACCAAACATAACACCAATCTTCATACGGATTTGGTTAATGAATATTACTAGGGTATTTGTGCGTTTGATATTAGCAGTCAATTTACGTAAAGCTTGCGACATTAAACGCGCTTGTAAACCCATATGGCTATCACCCATTTCGCCTTCTAATTCAGCTTTAGGAGTCAGAGCAGCAACCGAGTCAACTACGATTACATCAACGCTACCACTTCGTACAAGCATATCTGCGATTTCCAAAGCTTGTTCACCAGTATCTGGTTGAGAGATAAGCATGTCATCAACTTTAACACCAAGTTTACGTGCATAAACTGGATCTAATGCATTCTCAGCATCAATATAAGCACAAGTTCCACCAAGCTTTTGCATCTCAGCAACTACGTGTAAACAAAGAGTTGTTTTACCTGATGATTCTGGTCCAAATATTTCAACAATTCTTCCACGAGGTAAACCACCAACTCCAATTGCTAAATCTAGCCCAAGTGATCCAGTTGAAACAACTTGAAGATTTTCTTCAACTTGCTTATCATTCATGCGCATGATTGAGCCTTTACCAAATTGCTTTTCAATTTGATCTAATGCGGCTTGTAATGCTTTTGATTTTTCTTGATTCATTTAAATTCCTATAATGTGAAACTGTGTGGTTGAACAATCTTATCTAATTGTGTCTCAAATAATTTTGTTTGTGAGAAACTATCTTGAGAGTCACGAGTAATTAATATTGCTTCCATAATGTAATCGTTGCCAACTATTGCAACTAATTTACCACCAATGGTTAATTGTGATTTTAATTCATGACTAACTTCAGATAAACCACAACCAACTAATATTTTATTAAATGGCTCTTTGCTTGATAATCCAGCTTGTCCATCACCAGAAACTACTGATACGTTCTTGATTCCAGCTTTAGTCAAATTTTGTACTGCAAATTGGCGATTGATGTCATCAATTTCTACACTATAAACAAAATCAGTTAATTTAGCTAATACAGCAGTTACATAACCACTTCCAGTACCGATTTCTAGTACCTTATCGGTTGCTTGTAAATCAAGAGCTTGCATCAATCTGGCTTCGATACGTGGAAATAACATTTTTTGACTATTCGGTAAAGGAATTTCTACATCAGAAAAAGCGATTGACTGGTATTGTTCCTGAACAAATTTATCTCTTGGAATTGCCGCTAATGTACTAAGCACATTTTCATCAAATACATTCCATGGGCGAATTTGTTGCTCTACCATGTTAAATTTAGCTAATTTAATATCCATTTTTAACCTCGTTATTTTTTATTTTTTTGTTCAGCTTGAGCTTTGTCAACTAATGCTTGAATTACTTGAATTAAGCGATCTGGTTGTGCTGGAGAAGTTACATATTTACCTGCCACGATGAATGTTGGAGTACCTGTGATATTATATGCTTTAGTATATTGAGCATATTCAGTTGGCTTGCTACTAATTGCAAATGAATTATATGTTGCCATAAATTTTTTAGGGTCAACTATTTTGCTATTTGCTGCTAAGAATGTTTGTAATTGTTTTGGGTCTTCAAGGTTTTGGCGTTTATTCATTGTTGCATCAAATACAGCTTGATTAAAATCCGTACCTAAATGCATAGCTTCAGAAGTTGCATTAATTTTTGCATAACCAGTGAAATGTCCATCCCAAACTACTTGAATACGATTTAAATCAACATTTTTAGCTGTTTTTTCCCATGCATCAAGTTTTGGCTCTAATAATGAGCAGTGAATACATGCATATGAATAAAATTCGGTAACATTTACTTTGCTACCTGTGATTGGGATTGCTTTTGCAGGAGGTGTAATAACTGTATAGTCAGTACCTTGTTTAATATCAATATTTGCTGCAAAAACATTACAAATTCCAGTTGCTAATAAAACACCTAAAATTTTACGCATAATACAATTCTCCTTTAAGATGATATGTTTGTGATTATAGCACTAATTCCTTGCTCTTGCATTGCCGATTGAGCCTTGCGAGCATCCTCTGCGCTTGGAAATGGTCCTACGATTACTTTATTTAATATTTTTCCGTTTGCATCAGCACTAATGATTTTAGAATCAATATCCATTAAAATTAAGCGTGCTTTCATGTTATTTGCTTCATCAGAATTTGAGTACGCACCTACTTGTAAAAATATTTTACTATTTTCAACTACTTTTTTAGGTGCTGCTTGTTGTCCAGATTCATTTAGACTTTTTTTACCTTCTAAT
>RXKI01000055.1:0-5812 GCA_003962895.1 Neisseriaceae bacterium | reverse complement strand
GGTTACTTGCATTAGCCTTATTTGATGAGTCTTGACTATCAGAGCTGTGAGTGGTGGAAGTTGGCATAAATTGACTAATAGTAGTTTTATTATTTATATATAACACAACTCCAGCAGCAATTCCAATTCCTAATAATAAACCTAATAAAAATTTCACCGTTAGCTCCTACTACAACATTTTCTTATATTGATTTGCTTGACTTACATGCTTGGTTTGTACTTGATTTTCATTATCAAGATCAGCGATTGTTCGCGATAATTTTAATAATCTATAATATCCACGTGCGGATAAACCATTTTTTTCAATTAATTGTGATACGATAGACTTTGTTTTATTATCTAATTGACAAACATCTTCTAATTCTTGATTGGTTAATTCATAATTTAACTTATTTTGTCTTGAGATTTGAATTTCTCGAGATTTTTCTACACGTTCTAAAATTACTTTTGACTCTTCACCATTGGCTAAATCTTGTAATTCTGTTGGTGTTAGAGTTGGCACTTCTAAAATAATGTCTATTCTATCTAATAATGGACCAGAGATTTTTGAACGATAACGATTAATTTGCTCAATTGAACAGCTACAAGTTTTTTGCGGATGTCCGTTATTTCCACATGGGCAAGGATTCATAGCTGCAATTAATTGGAAATCAGCTAAGTAATCAACTTTGCTATTTGCCCGTGCTATACGTATTTTTTTACTCTCTAATGGTTCACGCATTACTTCAAGAACTTTTCTATCAAACTCTGGAAGTTCATCAAGGAATAATACGCCATTATGAGCTAGGCTAATTTCACCTGGTTTTGGATTACTTCCTCCACCTACTAGTGCAACAGCAGATGTACTGTGGTGTGGTGATCTAAACGGTGGTATTTGCCATGAGTTAATATTAAAACCAATATTGCTAATTGAATGAATTGCAGCTGACTCGATAGCTTGCTTATTTGATAGCTTTGGTAGAATACTTGGGAATCTCTCGGCCAACATTGATTTACCACAACCTGGGTTGCCTATCATTAATAATGAATGGCGCCCTGCTGCTGCGATTTCTAATGCTTTTTTTGCGGCTAATTGACCTTTTACTTGAGATAAATCAAGTAAAGTATTTTGTAATACTTGCTCAGGTGTTTTATTATCGACTAATAATGATTTTTCATCAATTTTGTCAGTTAAAAAATCTATTGTTTGACGCAGTGAGTTTACTGCAATGACTTGAATATCACCGATTAATTTGGCTTCATTTGAACTTTGTATGGGTAATACAAAAGAACGATTATCTTCGCTAATACCAAAAGCCATTGCAAGTGCACCTTTAATTGGTCGTAACTCGCCATCAAGTGCTAATTCTCCAGCAAATTCGTACTGGCTAATGTCTTTACTTATAGTGGCTAATTTGCTCGCAATGATTATACCTAGTGCAATTGGTAAATCATATCTGCTTGAATCTTTAGGTAGGTCTGCTGGTGCTAAATTTACTGTAATACGGCGAGCTGGAAATTCAAAGCCAGAGTTTTGAATTGCTGAACGTATTCTGTCGCGGCTTTCTTTGATTTCTGTGTCAGGTAATCCGACAATTGAAAAACTAGGTAATCCGTTAGAAACATGCACCTCAACAATTATCTGTGGTGCACTCATGCCAGATAAACCGCGCGAGAAAATTTTAGCTATTGACATACTTATTTTTTGCTAATTTCTTGTACCTGTTTTTCAAGTGCTTCTAATTTAGCTCGTGTATCTGCAAGAACACGTTGTTGAATATCAAATTCTTCGCGGCTAACTAAATCAAATTTTTCAAACATTGAATGTAGTATTGCTTTGAAGTTTGTTTCGAAATCATTAAATGGATTGTTTTTGAACATTTCTTTTGTTTGATTAGTTAGTTGTTCAATAAATTGGGCTTGATTAAACATGTTTTTACCTGTGAATTAGCTATTGTTTGAGATAGTTATTTTAATCTATTTAACTATATATAATAAATAAAAAAAGCTATGACAAAAATCATAGCTTTAAAACCTAATGCGATTTTAATTAACGACCACGACGAGGCGCAGCTGCTAATTGAGGGCGTGTTTTTTTGTAATGACGTTTAACAGCAGCAGCCATTTTACGTTTACGTTCTGTAGTTGGTTTCTCATAAGTTTCACGAGAGCGTAACTCAGTTAATGTACCAGCTTTTTCAACTGCTTTTTTAAAACGACGTAGGGCAACTTCAAAATATTCTGTATCACGAACTTTAACTTCAGGCATTTTCTAATCCTTTATATATAATTTTAATGTAATTTATTTATCATGCATTTTGCATGCGTTTATATTTGTTTTTGTGTTTTGTACATAGTTGTGTTGGTACTAGACCAACTAATTAAGTATCACCACCTTAAGGGTATAGAAAATTTTAATAATCCAACATTGTAGCAAATAATTGATCGATAAGTCAATTTATGATTGTTTTTGCTGTGATTGTAAGTACATCAATTTTATGTTGGGCTTTTGAGAGTGTTAAAATTGTATTTGAATATATTGAGGATTTGAATCATGAAAAAATTATTTTGCATTTTAACTATGCTAGTGAATTGTGGCTTTGCAATTGGTGTTGGTTCTTCTGGGTTCTCTGGTATGGCCGTGAATAGTAATCCAAGTATGCCAAATAGTGCTCCAATTACAGGAATGTACACTAATTCATCAGGTAGATATGTAGGTAATACCACCACAGTTAATGGTGGGACGACTTATTTTAATAATGGTAAGTATCAAGGGCAGTCGCCGGCTAATAGTCCGATTTACTATAATAATCATCAACAGAAAAATGAATTGATTAATCAGATGCCAGATTAATATATAACAACAGTTTGATAACTTGTAAGCCTTTGCTGTTATCCTTACAATTCGGATATATTGCTATGCAATACCAAATTATTTGTAATTTAAAAAAGTGTGACGTATAATCTCAATTCGTGAGAAATTTTATTATTAAGAATAAATATTTATTTGTGATTAATACTAAAATATTTTCAGGCAATTTATGTGAAAACGTTAGCCTTTAACAAGCTTAAATTATCATGGTTTGACATCGTGATGATTGGCTTTGGGCTGGCGTTTTTAATTGATTTTATCCCTGATGGTAAAATTAATATGTTGGCATATTTATTGCATTTTATTCATAGTAGTCATTTACTTTCTTCAGTTGATAATTCATTATTAATAAATCTTGTAAAAATTCCGTTGACGACTAATTACTATTTGATTGCGAGTAATCAATTATTTTGTAATTACGCATTTCTTGTTATATCGTTTATTGTCCTATTTGTCTTATGCTCAACAGAGAAATGCCTACTAGCTAGTATTTGTTCGTTGAATGCTCGCATCCCGCTTCTTACTTCTTTTAAATCAAACATCTTAGTTGTCAAAGCTTTTGAAAATATACCTTAATTAATATTTTGCTTTTTGTATAAATTAATCAAAATTAGTATGACCATTTAGTGTTGTACGCAAAATATTAGCTTTATTAAGGTATAAAAATGAAAACAAAAGCTTTATTGGGTATTCTATTACCTATTGTATTTGGATTGTCTGGGTGTGTTGGTGGTGAAGATAGTCCAGTAAGTCAAGACACATCATCTCAGGATGAAACTATCAAACCTGAAAAACTTCATATGACTACTATTAAGAAAGATGGTAAACAAGGGTTGCTGTCTGTAAATGGCGAGCCATCGCCAGATGATCTTATTATTGGTTTTGATAATGTTAAAATTGGTACAGGTATTGATCCAGTTAGTGGTGATGTATATAATGCATCTGTACCACTTAATGAGGAGGCATTTTATTTCTATAATGGAGATGGTTCACCATCAAGTTTAGAAAATAAGAAAAATTATATAAGGCCTTTGAATGTTTGTAATGGATTCTCGTTAGTATCTTCCGCTAGTGAAAATGGGAAAGTAACTTCCACCAGCAGTAATAAAATATTTGCTGGAGGTATGGATTTTGGTATGAATTTGGGGTTAGCAAAAATAAAAGCTGCAGCTTCATATTCAAATGAACAATTAACGGATAGCGGTAGTTTGTCAATATCAAAGGATATTGGGGCTTGGTTGACTTGTCGCATATACTCATATGCTGATCCAGACTATTCAAAATCAGAAACTTCAGCTACACAATTTGGGGAAGCTTTACTTAAATCAAATCAAGCGGTTGCAAATGTAATTGGTGCTATTCGTGCTGCTACAGATTTGACTACCAAACAAAATAAGATTCAAGAATTCTATAAAGAGTTTGGTACACATATGGTAAGTAGTGTCGATGTAGGCGAGGTCGCAGCTACACATAGTGTCTTGACACAAAATGTGGACACTGAAACATCATCGCAAAAAGCTTCTGCCGCAGCTAGCTTTAGCTATGGATTTGCATCTGGTAGCGCTAATTTTAGCATGGCTGATGCAACAAAATTTGATAGTAAGTCATGGAATATGAGTATTAATGAAAAATATTTTCCGAGTGATACAAAATTAACTGCAGTAATTGATAAGCTTAAGCAAGATCTTATTGCTATGCGTGCAGATGGTATTATTGACTATTCTAAACTTAAGCCTGAAGCCGTGAAAATTGATTTACCTGCTGCGCCTGATTTATCTAAAATTACTTTTGATGAATCTGGTGCTGTAAATTATGTAAATGTAATTACAGCATATAAATCGTTAGAGAAATATGTTCCTTCATTTAATGAGGATGTTAGTTTCTTAGGTGAGATTGGTGCAACAGATGACTTGGTGAAAGGTGCTCAGACAACGCTCTCTATAATCGAGAGTAGTATTGCAATGGTGAATACTAATGTAACCTCGTTATCATATAGCCAGTACCAAACTTTTGTTCAGAAATATAGCAATGTACCTAGTGCAGCCACTAAATCAGGGTTGAAGTCTGCGCTCACTATTCCTGTTGATGAGCAAAAGATAGCGGCAGCAGTTAGTAACTACAATAAGTTCTATAGTGCTTATGATACTAAGTCATTAGCATTAGAATCAAGTATGAACGAATTGAAGAAAAAAGTTGCTGACTTTAGAACTAAGTATCCAACTTTAGAAATATATTTTGCTAAATATGCATCTGGATTAGAGGGTGTTAGTGCTGACAAAGCTGAAGAGTGGGCAAAAGAAACTATGGCAAATACTTCAAATGTTACATATTTGAAATATCGTGATTTGTACTATAGTTCATTAGAAGTTAAGCAAAATGTAGCGCTAACCAAGAAAATGGTACAAAACTCTCTTAAAGCAGCAGCTCTAAGAGATTCAGGCAATCCATTTGGTATTATTTATGACAATCATACTGTTACAAATTTTAATGTGGTTCCTTGGTCAAGAGTTTTTCCAGAGCTTGCAAAAACATTTGCTCTTGATGATACTGGAGAAATTATTTTGACGGGTATTGATAAAACTATCGATGATGTCGAGCGTCAATATAGTTACTTACTATTCAGTATGAAAGCAGATAGCACTAATAATGGTGAGCTGAGTAATTGGTTTGTATCATACAAAAAGATCTTTAACCAAATTAAAGATTTAAAATCAAGTATGCTGCTTGCTAAAACTGGTGCTAGTGGAAGCTCTGTTGTCAGCTTTAATGGGATTGGTTATGACATCAATACTATTGAGGGAAGCGACACTCTTAATAATGCTGTGCAAGACATGATAAATAACTCAGGATTATTTAAAAATACAGAGTTCGAAACATGGTTGGCATCGTATAATACATTGAAGCAGTATCGTCTACTTGGCAATATTGGGTCATTACCAATGTATAGTGTACATGGTGGTT
>RXKI01000067.1:21210-24591 GCA_003962895.1 Neisseriaceae bacterium | reverse complement strand
TTCAGCGTATGTCTAATGAGCTAGAAGCTATGGGTGCTGTGACAAAACAAGCCTTTCAGAACGTTGCAGATCATTTCTTAGGTATCCGCCAAGAAAAAGAGATTCGGATCCTTCCAGAGAGCGTTCGAGAAGAGGTTCGAGCTGAGCAGCTGTTTCATCAGAAAAAAGGCCAAGGACTGATCTCTCATCTTCATGAAAATCACTTTCCTCTAGGTTGCAGTCATCCTCTCCAGGAAGAAGATAATCAAAGGAAACTGGAACTTTTCATTCAAAAAGATCCCCAACAACGAATGATTGAAATACCTCTTCCTTCAAATCAAAGGTTAGAAGAAAAGCCAAGTCAGAAAACCTTTTGGCAAACGATAAAAGCCTCGTTTAAAGGAGAGTTACCCCAAGTCAGTTCTTCTTCATCTGTGGTGTCAGAAAAAAGAGATCCTTCTTCAGCAGCTTTCGAAAAAGAAATGCTTCCACAACCTAAAAATGGAAAGGAGTACTATATGACAGAGGAATTTAAGAGAGAAATGCTCGGAAAGGCGTTTTATCAAAAAACCGTCTCAAAAAACGCCTCTCCTAAAGCTTCCCAAGTGATTTCAGAAGAACTTAAGCGAGAGATGTTAGGAGATAGATTTTATAATCGAAGCTACAAAAAAGTACAAACTCCAAATACGAGAGAAATAGAAAAATTGTCAAGAATGCACGTGTTTTCTCATATTGAAGAAGATCAGGCTCATCATGAGCAGGACGTTTCTCTTTCTCAAAAAACTCCATCGCGTGGGAGAAAAAGGTAAAAAAACAACAAGCTATGAATTATTTTGTAACTTATAGAACCTTGTGAGATAATTAGGCGACTTTAATTCTTGGGAAAAAGCCGCCTGAAACTCTCGCTTTTCAGATTAAACTCTGAACTTTATATTCTAATGGCTACCTTAGCAAATTTTAGAATTTTAATTCTTCATTTTGCTTCTTAATAATATTTATATAGTTTTCTTTTTCCTCCAATAATACTTTTAAATTTGATGCAAGCAAATCCCATGTATTACAAGAATCACAGCCGTGATGATCTTGTTGACAAGTAACCTTATGAGACCCAGAGTAAGGAACAGTAACACTATAATTTACTTCTCCTGCATAAGGCACCGAACCATTATATGCTACCGCCCCTGTATAAGGCACCGAACCATTACATGCTACTGTTCCTGCATAATAATGTATTGTACCAGAATATGGTATATTATCATAATAGGATGCAGTCCCTGAATATGGTTGGTTACCATAGTATGAAACTCCTCCTGAGTATGGCTTCTGTATTAAATAAATTTTTTGACCTTCATACTTTGCTTCAAAAGAGTGATGGTCCTTTAATATTTGATGAATTTTATCTTTGATCTGAGCCTCACTGCTTGCCACATCCCCCAAGTGTTCTCCTTTTAAGGAAAAGCTATTTACAAAATTAGAAATATTCAGCTGTGGTTCGTTTATTGGTTGAAGTTTATTTAATCGCTGATTTTGAAGGCCAATAATACCTTTATAATATTCTATATCTTCGTACAACTCCTTAGCACTAAAAACCATTGAAGCTAGATCTTGACAAGAACAAGTATGATGGTTCTGACAAGTCACCTCATGAGATCCAGAGTAAGGAACAGTAACACTATAATCCACTTCTCCTGAATAAGGTACTGAACCATTATATGCTATCGTTCCTGAATAAGGCACCGAACCATTATACCTTACTGTTCCTGAATAAGGTACCGAACCATCATACTCTACCTTTCCTGAATAAGAAACATCTCTCTGATGGTGAGAGCACAATAAACATGGTATATTAAAGAAACCACGATCATGTGTACAATTTGGTACGCTAACACTTCCAGAATAACTTTTCTCTCCTGAATAATATGCTGTGCCAGAATAAGACTTCTCACCAGAATAAGATACCTTCCCTGAATAAGGTTGACTACCATGGTAAGAAACTTCTCCTGAGTACTTTACTTTTCCTGAACATTTTTTATCTCCTTGATAATTTGTAAAAAAATTATAAGGATTATTTAAGATCTTATGAACTTGAGCTTTAATACTTTTTTGAGGATTTATATTCTTATTTATTAAAAAATTATTAAAAGCTTCTAAACTCTTAAATTTAGATAAGTTGTTACTTTTTTTAAGAGGAGCATAGTCAAAATTAAAACCAGCAATCCAATATGGAATTAAATGTTGCTCTTCATTAGAAACAGTTTGAAGAAAGTGAAGATTTTCTATTTTTCTATGCAAAATAGGAAGAAGATCCTCTAGCGTTAATAAAATCTCATTTTTTTCAAAAGAACTTAACTTTTTTCCAGCCTTTTCCAGATTAGGGATAAAATCCTGTGCGGTGTATGTCTTCTTTATAAGATTCTCAACGTCTTTAAAAGTATTATACAAAGCACTTATTTCGGAATCACTATCTTCTAATTTATTTTGAATTAAATATAAATAATAAAAATTAAATTTTTCTGAGATATCATCAACGATATCTTTTATTTCTTGATTAAATTCACCTGTAAGTTGAACAACTTTTACTTTTGCACTACTTGATAAGGGTAAATCACATTTTTTTGCGATAGAAGGAGCCTTGTTTATTATTTCATATAGATTTAAATAAGGAAAAGCTCCTGATACTTCATCTGGTTCATACAGAATGGTTATTTTTGTCTCTGGATAAACATAGCCCATCTTAGTTTCCAGAATATTAGAAATGTGGGAAGGCTTTTTGGAATAGAGGGCTTTTGTTATAATAAGCTCACTGTCTGTTAGCATATCAAAACCAGGAATAAAGCTTTTTACTTGTTCAACAACTTTGCCAAAAGAACCTCCTCTCATTGCGCTTAAGGTATGAATATCTCCTACCAAAAGAACTTTCATGCTTTGTGCATGATCTCCAATGGTTTTTAAAAAATAAGATTTAGCTATATCGTAGTCCTCTCCTCTGGTATCTTCAAAACCTGGACAGTCGTAAAATATATTGCCTAAATGATCTTTCCAGTAATTAGGGACAAATGTTTCTGATAGGGTGTGTCCAATTGTTGCAACTTGCGGATTTGCATCAATTTCCCATTCATCGCAGTTGTTTTTTTTACAGGTGAAACTACTCCCCGCAAGCATATTCAGAAGAGTACTTTTGCCGGATCCAGTTGGGCCAACTAATAAGACGATATCTTTGTCTTTAACAGTTTTAAGTTCTACGGTTGATAAAGCTTTAACTCTTTCGATGAATCTGTCTCCCTCCGAGAAATCTCTACTTATTTTATGTTTTTGAGGAAAAAAATTGCTTTCAAACTCGTTGAACATAGCTTGTGTAGACGATTGAGAAAGAAAAATAGAAAATGCAATTAAAGAAAGGAA
>RXKI01000067.1:7510-21115 GCA_003962895.1 Neisseriaceae bacterium | reverse complement strand
GCATATTTAGTATATTCTTCAAGACCATTACCTAAAACAGTTTTTACATCAGTATGTAAATAACCACCTTTAAGTAATTGCTCAATAATATATGCCATACCACCAGCATCATGAAATTGATTCACATCAGCTGGACCATTTGGATAAACTGTTGCAAGTAATGGCACAACAGATGATAATTCGGCAAAATCATCCCAATTGACAATAATACCTGCAGCTTTAGCAATTGCAGGTATATGTAATGTGTGATTAGTCGAGCCACCTGTTGCAAGTAAGCCAACAATAGCATTAACAATACTTTTTTCAGTAACAATTTCGCAAATTGGCGTAAAGTTATTATTCTGAGCAGTATTGTTTATGATTTGCTTAACTGCACGTTTTGTAATTGCTGTTCTTAATTCTGTATTTGGATGAATAAATGCCGCACTTGGGATATGTAACCCCATTATTTCCATCATCATTTGATTGGTGTTAGCAGTACCATAAAATGTACAAGTGCCTGGTGCGTGATATGATTTTAATTCTGACTCTAATAATGCTTCAGCGCCAACCTTACCCTCAGCAAATAATTTACGTGTCTCAGTTTTATCTTTATTAGAAATACCGCTTGGCATTGGTCCACTTGGAATAAATATAGTTGGTAAATATCCATAACTAAGCGCACCAATCATTAGCCCTGGTACAATTTTGTCACAAATACCTAAACAGATTACGCCATCAAATACATTATGGGATAAAGATACCGCAGTAGATAATGCAATTACCTCACGTGAAAGTAATGACATCTCCATGCCAACTTGACCTTGCGTTACACCATCACACATTGCAGGTACTCCACCTGCAACTTGAGCAGTAGCTCCATTTTGTAGCGCAATGTCTTTGATAAGTTCTGGGTAACGATAATATGGTTGATGGGCTGATAACATATCATTATATGCAGTTACTATGCCAATATTAGGGTTTTCGATAGTCTTTAAACGCAATTTCGAATTAGTATCTTCAGCGGCCACAGCATGAGCCAGATTAGTACATGCTAATTGTGCACGCTGAACTCGTTTACCATAATGAGCTTTCATCCGCTCCATGTATTCTCTACGAGTTACTTTGCTTCGTTCAATTATTCGATTTGTAACTTTTTCAACAACTTTATTTATCATCTATCTTCCAATAGTCAAATTTTTATTAATATATAAATATTATAACACTTTATTTAACGCTATATTTATGCTATCTACTGCCATCCAAAACGTTTACTATAGAAACCTTTTAATGACTGCGTAAGTATCATATAGCTCACAATAACTATGAGTAAAAACACAAAGTACATTGGTGGTAGCGCTTGCATTCCAAGTAAATGCGCAACTGGAGACATTGGTAAAAATATACCTAATGATACCGCACAAGTAGTCATCACTAACATTGGCCAACCAGCAGTACTTTGAATGAATGGAATTTTTTTAGTTCTAATCATATGCACAATCAATGTTTGCGTTAATAACCCCTCAACAAACCAACCGCTTTGGAATAATGTCTGATGCGCAGGTGAATTAGCACCAAACACATGCCACATCACAAAGAAAGTAAGCACATCAAAGATTGAACTAATTGGTCCAAAGAAAATCATGAAACGACGTAAGCTATCTGGATCCCAACGTTGTGGTTTCTCGATAAAATCTTCATCAACATTGTCAAATGGAATTACAGTTTGCGAAACATCGTAAATTAAATTTTGTAATAATAACTGTACTGGTAGCATTGGTAAAAAAGGAATAAATGCCGATGCGATTAATACTGAAAATACATTTCCAAAATTAGAACTAGCAGTAATCTTGATGTATTTAAGCATGTTAGCAAAAGTCTTACGACCTTCTTCTACTCCTTGCTCTAGTACCATCAGGCTCTTTTCAAGCAGAATAATATCCGCAGCTTCTTTCGAAATATCAACAGCGGTATCTACCGATATACCTATATCCGCCGCGCGTAATGCAGGAGCATCATTAATACCATCACCCATGAAACCAACCACGTTGCCAGCTTCACGCAAAATTGTAACTATGCGCTCTTTGTGTGCTGGAGTTAATTTAGCAAATACAGTAGTATTTTTTGCAATTACCGAGAGCTCTTCATCAGAATATCGATCAACATCAGAACCTAATAACATCCCCTCGACATTAAGTCCAACTTCACGACAAACTTTAGCCGTAACTAAATCATTATCCCCTGTTAAAATTTTTACTTCAATGCCAAGTTTATTAAGTGCTTCAATTGCTGGTTGCGTAGTTTCTTTTGGAGGATCTAAAAATGCAACATAGCCAATAAGTGTCATTTCTTTTTCATCACTGATTGAGTAATTTTTCTTATCAATTGGATAGTTTTTCTTAGCAACTGCAACCACACGTAAACCATCTGAATTCAAATCAGCAGTTACACTTAATAATCTCTCAAGTAGTTCTTCTGTTAATGGCATTACTTGACCATCGTGCTCAGCATATTTACAACAGCTAAGCATCTCTTCCACTGCACCTTTACAAATTAATACATCAGCATTTTCATCTGCAACCACTACAGACATTCTACGGCGCTGAAAATCAAACGGCACTTCATCAACTTTATGGAATTTTTTAACTAAGTCTGGAATGTCACCAAAATTCCCATGCTCTAAAACAGCTACATCCAACAGATTTTTTAGTCCTGTTTGATAATAACTATTTAAATAAGCATATTCTAAAACATCATCGTACTCATTACCAAAAATATCAGTGTGCTTCTCTAAACAAATTTTATCTTGTGTCAAAGTACCAGTTTTATCGGTACAAAGAATATTCATCGCACCGAAATTTTGAATTGCATCTAATCGTTTTACAATTACTTTCCGACGAGACATAAACACCGCACCTTTAGCAAGTGTTGAGGTTACAATCATTGGTAGCATTTCTGGAGTCAAGCCAACTGCAACAGATAGCGCAAATAAAGCAGCATCACGCCAAGCATGAGTAGTTAACCCATTAATTAAAAATACGATTGGAGACATGATTAGCATAAAATAAATCAATAGCCAGCTAACTCGATTGACACCTTTTTGAAATGCAGTCTCAGATACATCTTCTGCAATTACTTTATCCGCTAATGCACCAAAAAATGTTTTACTACCCGTACTTAAGACAACTGCTAAAGCAGATCCACTAACTACATTACTACCCATAAAGCCAATATTTTGGAGTTCTAATGCTTCTTTCACATTAGCTTCTTTTTGTTCTGCATATTTTTCAACTGGTAATGATTCACCTGTTAAAGCAGCCTGTGAGACGAATAAATCTTTAGCCGTTAAAATACGAACATCAGATGGAATCATGTCACCAGCAGAAAGACGAATCACGTCACCTGGGACTAATAATTTAATTGGAATTTCATTATGATTTTCGATTTTTGCGGGATTGGTTGCGGCAATTTGTTTTTCTAAAGCTGCAATAGTGTCGTCATCTTCTTCATCTTCAATTTCTTGACGAATAACTGTAGCAGTGGTGCTTACCATTTCTTTTAATTTATCAGCAGCATTATTTGAGCGGCGCTCTTGTACAAAACGAAGCACCGTAGAAATTAGCACCATAAAGCCAATAACTACAGCTCCAGTTGTATCATCTGTTAAAAAAGATACTGTAGCCAGAATAGTTAGAAGTAAGTTAAATGGATTTTTATAGCTTAGCCAAAGATGATAATACCAGCTTAGTTTTTCTTGTTTGTCAATCTCATTATAACCATATTCAGCAAGTTTTTGTTCAACCTCAAATGGCGTTAACCCTGTTATGTCAGAACTTAATTCAAGTAAAGACTCTGCATTAGATAAATATGCATGATGTAACAAATGATTGGTTATAGCATTCGGTGCTTGGGATTTTTCTACAGGATAATTTTCATCTAAAAGATTAGAGTCACCTTTAAATTGACTTCTTGAGGTGAATCTATTATTAAAAAACCCTAAAACTTTATTTTTTAACGAACTTACTATTTTCATACAAAATCCAAACACTTTAATTCATTGACATAAGTATCCACAATTATACTGTGTATTATTAATAAATAAAGAAGCTTTATTTAACTAATTAACAGTCATATAATTTATAAAACTAATTCAATCTGATAACACAAAATAAACTCTCACAATAAAAAGAGCTCAATAAAAATTGAACTCTTAACATAATGGCAATTATTAATATGCTTTAGCAAATACCATTTTATGACTCGCAGGTTTACCTGTAAAGATACAAGCACCAGCCACATCATTATTTGCTAGTGGAATACATCTTGCGGTAACTTTTAATGGTTTGATAAATTCTTCTATTCCAACCTCATCAACAGCATAAGCAACGGCAAAACCTCTATCCACATTTTTATCACCAGCAAAGAATTTATTAAACTCATCAATCGAGCTAATTGCTGTCATTCTTTCATTTCGGAAACTTTCAGCTTTAGCAAACAAGCTAGTTTGCATTTTAGTTAAAATTTTCACAGCGCCATTAATTAAATCAGACTTAGCAATTGAATTTTTATTGCCTACATCATCGCGGCGAGAAAGCATAACAGCATTATTCTCAACATCACGCATACCAACTTCTAAACGTAGTGGCACACCCTTTTTAATCCACTCCCATGATTTGGCACCACCCTGAATATCACGATCATCGATATGAACACGAATTTCATTACCAGCAAACAGTTGTGACTCTAGGTCTTGTTTTAATGAATTACAATAATTTATTACAGTATCACGCTGCTCATCATTACGATAAATTGGCTGAATAACTATTTGATATGGTGCAATACGTGGTGGTAAAACTAGACCATTATCATCACTATGAGTCATGATTAGCCCACCAATCATACGTGTAGAAACCCCCCATGAAGTTGTCCACGCAGTTTCCATCTCACCACTTTTATTTTGAAACTGAATATTAGATGCTTTAGCAAAATTTTGCCCCAAGAAATGCGAGGTACCTGCTTGTAAAGCTTTACAATCTTGCATCATCGCTTCGATACAATATGTATTAACCGCACCTGGAAAACGCTCAAAACAAGGTTTCTCGCCTTTAATCACTGGCATTGCTAGCACGTCTTGGACAAAATCAGCATACACACCAAGCATTTGGATTGTTTCAGCAACCGCCTCTGTATCAGTTGCGTGCACAGTATGACCTTCTTGCCATAAAAATTCAGACGTGCGCAAAAACATTCTTGTGCGCATTTCCCAGCGCATTACATTTGCCCATTGATTAATCAATAGAGGTAAATCACGATAAGATTTCACCCATTTAGAAAAACTCTCACCAATAATTGTTTCACTTGTTGGACGAATTACAAATGGCTCTTCCAGTTCACCATCTGGCTTTAAACCACCTTTACCATCTGGCACTAAGCGATGATGCGTAACTACAGCGCATTCTTTCGCAAAACCTTCCACATGTTCAGCTTCTTTCTCTAAATGACTAAGCGGAATCAAAAGTGGAAAGTATGCATTAACATGCCCTGTTTTTTTAAATCTTTTATCTAAATCAGCTTGAATCAATTCCCAAATCGCATAACCCCATGGCTTAATTACCATACAACCACGCACCGCTGAGTTTTCTGCTAAATCCGCAGCACTAATTACTTGCTGATACCACTCTGGATAATTTTCTGCTCTTGTTGGAGTTATTGCTGTTTTTGTCATATTCAAATTCCTTAAGCTTTTAACTATTTATTAATTCTAATACTTTTTCATGTAATTTTATATTTGCTGAAGCTAGACATTGCCCATTAAATTGTTGGGTAATTTTATTGCCAAACCAATCTGAGATTATACCACCAGCACCTTCAATAATTGGTATTAATGCAGCCACATCATAATATTGTAAATCGGCTTCCATAATTACATCGATATGTCCACGTGCCAATAAGCCAAAAGCATAAGCATACCCACCAAACGAAGTTAATTTAACTTGCTTTTGTAATTTAGCAAACTTACTTTGCTCGTCAATTGTTTTGAACATATATGGAGTCGTTGCATTTAACCGAACGCTTTGAATATCGGCAATCTCTTGACTAGACCTAACTACATTATTATTTAATTTAGTTTCTTGATTATTAATACCAATCAATCTTTCGTTTAGAAATGGTTGGTCAATTATACTCGCAACTGGCACACCATCTTCCAATAAAGCAATCAACGTCGTAAATGTTGGCTTACCCGTACTAAATGCAACAGTACCATCTATTGGGTCTATAACCCAACAATACTTGCTATTACTTTGTTGATTAGCAAATTCTTCACCAATGATCTGATGCTCTGGAAATTTCTGATTAATTAATTTACGTAAATGCAGTTCAATTTCTCTATCAACAATAGTTACTGGGGTTGAATTTGACTTACTATCAATCACAAATTGCTGCCTAAAATATTTCAAGCTAATTTTTTTTGCTTCATCGACAAGAAGATTAAGCAGGCTTAAAGACATTAACATAATGAACTTTTATCTCAAAGAAATTTTCTAATATCAAAATTCTAACATATTACAAAATAAATTAAAAAAGTGAATCAAAAATGATTCACCTCTCTAACGTTTCAAAGTAAATTATTTACTTAACACCACTGGAGTTAAAGTATTTGTATATGTACAACTAATGGATACACCAGAGTTTGAAAGATTTAATTTTGAAGTAGATGTAAACACACCGCTGTCATTTTGGCTACAACCTGTCATAACCTCTGTAACTTGTACTCCTTGTTCATTTGCGGTATATGAATAACACGGATTCACATTTAAATTAACAGCATTACTATCACAACCTGTTCCATCAACATCGCACGCTTGACCCTGAGAATTAATAGAAATATTAGTTCCAACTGGATCATTAGGACAAATATCAGGATTAGATGAATTAGTCACAGTCGCGTTATAAACCCCTGCAGTTATGTATTTAGGTGAAGAAGAGCTACTTCCACTACCACAAGCAACCAAAGCAACTGCGCCAAATAAACCAGCTAACAATACTAATAATTTTTTATTCATTACTAAATCCTTTTTTATTTTTAATTACTTTAATCAAACAAATTTAAAATTGATTATTTTAAATGTACAATACTATTATAATTGTAGTCACAATAAAGTAACAAACATAATTGTACAAATTACTAGTTGTTTTCGAATTGTAAATATCAAACACTATCACTAAAACTTTAAATATGCAAAGAAAACAATATGCTAAGCTTAAAATTTAATTTGTAGCAATTTACAACTCATAGAATTTGTCGCTTATCGATTTGTTACCGTCAAACCATTCATATATTTATACTTGCAATTGATGGCTAAATATGGTTAAATTACGCACTTATATGTGTTTGTACATGTTTAATTGGTTATTTTATTTAAACTTTAAAAGGTGATGAGATTATGGCACGTGTATGTCAAGTAACTGGCAAAAAGCCAATGGTTGGAAACAACGTATCTCACGCAAATAACAAAACTAAACGCCGTTTTTTACCTAATTTACAATCTCGTAAATTCTGGGTTGAAAGTGAAAATCGTTGGGTTCGCTTACGCGTTTCTAACGCTGCATTACGTACTATTGATAAAAAAGGTATTGATGTAGTTATCGCTGAATTACGTGCTGAAGGTTGTGTAATCTAAAAGGATACATCATGCGTGAAAAAATTAAATTAGAATCTACTGCTGGTACTGGTCATTTTTATACTACTACCAAAAATAAACGCACTTCTACTGAAAAGTTAGAATTGACTAAGTATGACCCTAAAGCTCGTAAACACGTTGCTTACAAAGAGGTTAAACTTAAATAAGTTTATTAAACTAAAAAGCCGAACGTTAAACTTCGGCTTTTTTTATTTTATGATTACAACAAAATGAATAAACAAAATACATCTGCATTAGCTTTGATATTATTTTTTACTGTACTTCATGCAATACCTCTGAGCATATTAAACTTAGGTTATGACGAAGCATATTACTGGCAATGGTCACAACATTTGGCTATGGGTTACTTTGATCACCCGCCAATGATTGCATATTTTATTTATATCAGCGAAAAACTATTTGGAAGCTCCCCTCTTGCAGTACGTGCTCCAGTATTATTTGGCAATATAATTATCTCATCTTGTTTATATATAATCACTCACAAATTAAGCAAAAGTCATAAATCAGGATTAATAGCAATTGCACTATTTAATATATTGCCAATCTTTGCACTTGGTCAGATAATGATTACTCCTGATATTCCACAAATTACATTTATTTCGTTATCATTACTAATTAGCTACTTCATTTTTGAAGAAAAAAAATCACATGTATTACTTTGGATATTACTTGGTCTGGGACTTGGTTGTGCCATGATGAGTAAATATACGTCAATGATATTTATTGGAGTAATTTATGCAAACATTTTATTTAATCCAAAATATCAATATTTATTAAAATCATACAAGCCATATTTAAGTATTATCTTTATAATATTAGCATTTGCACCAAATTTATATTGGAATGACGAACATAATTGGGACTCATTCTTATTTCAATTCTATAATCGCCAAAACTCACACATCAATCATTTAGGTTCATTCTTTGGATTTGTTGGCTTACAATTTGCGATTACTGGCTTTTTTATGTTTTTCTTTATACCAGTTATATATAAAGACGTTAAAAAAAATGGCGTTACATTACTAAATTCTCTAGCAATATCACCAGTCTTAATATTTACAATTATTTCAATGCTAGTAAAAATGCGTTTTTATTGGGCAATGCTTAGCTATTTACCAATGATAATTTTATTTGCGCGAGATTGGCAAAATTATAAAAAAACATTTTTTTGGTTATTTGCTATAGATTCAATATTAATTTCTATAATAGTAGTCCATCTTTATGCACCATTAGTGACAATTAGCCGCCCCCAAGGCGATGCTTATGGTGATTTAAACGGCTGGCCAGAACTATCTCAAGCAATCGATGGTTATATTCAGTCACAACCAAATCCAAACAACTGGATAGTGATTAGCAACGATTTCCACGTTGCTGCAAGTACAGACTATAATTTACGTGGTAAATACACTGTATATTCGTTGCCAGCAAATAATAAACGCGAAGGTAACTATTATTGGCAAAACGATGCTGATTTATTACATAAAAACGCAATAATAGTAGTCGATAGCATGCATAACTTCAATCCAGAAGAGTTGTATAATTGCCAGTCATTGACAAAATATAAAGATATAGATGTGACCTATAAAGGTACTTTATACCGTCAATTATCTTTATATACATGTACTGATTTTATTAATCGAAAATAGCTAAAAATGAAGAAATCAACTAGCCTATTGCTTTGTATTTGTTTATTCAGCATAACTCATATATTTGCAGATAATCAAACTATAACAAACTCACCTCAACACGAAGTTCTTTTAGGTGATATGAATGACAATTCACCTGGTGCAGAACGGTACCAGCCAAAATTACAACCAGCACCTAAATTTATTCAAGAACAAAATGCTATTTCAAATGATTATGAACAACGCCAAGTGCAAATTGAAGATGAGGAAGATTATTACAGTGGAATGGGATTTGGAATGTTTGATGGACCATTTATGTATTAAATTTACATAAATACGATTATCATTAAAAAACCTCACAAATATTGCGAGGTTTTTTATTTTCTACAAATCACATTAAGAAATAATTCTAATATATTCGCGAATTGCAGCAGATAACATAGCTAAATCAAGCTTTGGATAGCTTTGTAACTCTTCCAATAGAGCATGTATTTGCTCTAATTTATCAGCATTTTTCTCTAATAATACCTCAACATTACAACCATGATGTTCAATAGCTGAAATCATAATATGTTTATAGATTTTATAAATATCGCTAACCAAAGCAGAACGTGCTAATGCTTGCCATTTATTCTCACGAGGTAATAAGAATACATTTTTACGTAACCAATCAACTTGTAAATTACGCCCAACATAAAAATAATTACGTGCAACCATATTAGCATCTAAGTTATGTTTATTGGCAATTGTTACAATATCCACAACCTGAACTAGATATGATTGACGTGAAACAATCTGAGCTAAATGAGACGGCACATTTTCAGCTAATAACTTACTTTCTTCTTCAGCAATTTCAGAGTAGTTTACACCATCAATTAAATTAGCAATATTACTTACCAACTCAGTTATTTGTGGTTTTAAATGATTAATCAAACCTGTTGCATTATCTAAATCAGCAATATGTAGCAACACTAAACGACATAATCTCTCAACAGCTTTTTCAACACCAACAAGTAAACTAACTTGAACATTAGCATTAATCTTATTATCAAGCATTTCAATTTGTTGATTAAACGTAGCCGCATCAAGTAAGTTATATGCAATCCACCAAGCCTTAACAATACGAGATGTATCTACGTTAAATTCATCTTTAAAACGAGAAATAAATGTAATACCCGCACGATTAACTACTAAATTAGCTAACTGATTGGCAATAATCTCGCGACGTAAATAATGCATTAACACCTCGGCACGATATGTTTGTTGAATATATTTTGGAAAATATGATACTAACAATTCATCAAAATCACTATCTGTAACTAAGTTTGAGTCTAAAATCTCTTTATCCAAAGTCATTTTAGAATATGCTAATAACACTGACAGCTCAGGGGAAGTTAGACCTCGTCCTTCTTCAGAACGCGCTTTAATCTCAGCATCACTTGGTAAGAACTCAATTTTACGATCTAAAACACCAGCTTTTTCCAACTTACGCATAAATGCTAAATGATTTGGCAATGTGTAATGTTCACGTAAACTAGCTGAACGAATCAATTGAGTTTGTAAGTAATTATCACGTAATACTAAATCAGAAACATCATCTGTCATTGATTCTAAAATTTTATTACGTTCTTCAATACTCATGCCAGTTTTTTGCATGATGTGCGCAAATAAGATCTTGATATTAACCTCATGATCAGAGCAATCAACACCTGCTGAGTTATCAATTGCATCAGTACAAACATTACCACCATTACGCGCAAATTCAATACGTCCAAGCTGAGTAGCACCAAGGTTACCACCTTCACCAATCACACGTACTTGTAAATCTTTACCATTAACACGTAAAGCATCATTTGCTTTATCTTTTACTTCTTCATTAGATTGAGTTTCAGCTTTGAAATAAGTACCAATACCACCGTTATATAATAAATCAGCTTTTGCTTTTAAAATGAGGTTAATTAACTCATTTGGTGCCATTGAATCAACGTTAACCCCTAACCAATGCTTAACTTCTTCAGTCAAAGGAATTGTTTTACTTGAGCGTAAGTAAATCCCACCTCCTTGTGATATTTTACTTCTATCGTAATCATCCCACGTTGAGCGTGGTAAATTAAACATTCTCAAACGCTCTTCATAACTATCAGCCACATGAGGATTTGGATCTAAGAAAATATGCATATGATTAAATGCAGCAATTAATTTTATATGTCTTGATAACAGCATCCCATTACCAAATACATCACCCATCAAATCCCCAATACCAATTACGCTAAATTCTTGCGTTTGTGTATCTATACCTAAATGGCGGAAGTGACGTTTAACTGCTTCCCAAGCGCCTTTTGCGGTAATACCCATTTTCTTATGATCATATCCAGCTGATCCACCAGAGGCAAACGCATCACCTAACCAGAAGCCATAGTCAAGAGATACTTGATTTGCAAAGTCTGAGAATGTTGCAGTACCTTTATCAGCTGCAACTACCAAATATGGGTCGTCTTCATCATGACGAACTACATTAGCTGGATGAACAACTTTACCATTGACTAAATTATCAGTTATATCTAACAAACCTGAAATAAATTGCTTATAGCAATTAATACCCTCTGCCATATATGCTTCACGATCACTTGGATCAGGTAATTTTTTACATACAAATCCACCTTTAGAACCAGTTGGCACAATTACAGAATTTTTAACCATCTGTGCTTTAACTAAACCAAGAACCTCTGTACGGAAATCTTCTTTACGATCAGACCAACGCAGACCACCACGCGCAACTTTACCACCACGTAAATGAACCGCTTCAAAGCGTAATGAATATACAAAAATTTCATATAATGGATGAGGTTTAGGTAAATTTAATACCTTAGCTGATTCTAATTTAAATGAAATATACGGTTTATTAGAGCCATCAGCATTTTTTTGGTAGAAATTTGTTCTAACCATTGCATTGATAATAGAATATGCTGTTTTTAAAATCTGATCTTCATCAATGCTTTGTACTTTAACTAGTTCATCTTCAAATAACGAACTAAAGTGAGCCATTTGATTTACATTGTGTTTTTCTGGGTTAAACTTAGCTTCAAATAATTGAGAAATCAACCAACTCATATATGAGTATTTTCTTAATGTTTCACCAATATATGCTGCAGAAAATGGTAATGCAGTTTGTACCATGTATTTAACCATAGCACGTATTACTGCGACTTCTCGTACAGATAAGCTAGAATAAATTACTAATTTATTTAAGCCATCACTATCAACTTCGCGAGTAAATGCAGCAATAATTGCTTCTTTTAAATCCGCAACTACTTTATTATCATTGATTTTAACAACTAATCCATCTGGAACTTCAACACCAAAGTTACAAATATAGATAATATTGCCATCTTTTAATTTAATTTTATACGGAATTTCATCAATTAGTTTAAAACCAAAATTTTCAATAATTGGTAACCCACGTGACAAACTTACGCTATCGTTGTAACGAATTAATTTAATTTGCCAACGATTATCTAAACTCTCATCTCCCTTATTTATTGAGATTGCATACTCATTATCACTATTTAAGCTTTCCATAGCAGTACAATCGCTAATTAAATCTTCAAGTGAATAAGAGCTTAAGTAATCATTAGAAAGAGCTAAAGCAAAATTATTATACGCATTATCACTTAGCTTTGATTTCAATTGTTCCAATACATTATTCATTATATTATTGATCCATATAAGTTAAAATATAAAACCCAGAATATCTGAGATATCTGGGCTACGATTATAGTATAGGTAATGTATTATTGTAATATGCGGTGCAACATTTAACTACTCTTCAATTGTAAATTCCAAAGATGTGCATATTGAGTATTAGCACTAATTAACTCTTGATGGGTCCCAGATTCAATAATATGACCATTATCTAAAACATAGATTCTATCTGCATTAACAATCGTTGATAGTCGGTGAGCAATTACTATTGTTGTTCGACCCTTAGCAACCTCAAGCATTGACTTCTGGATTAAATCCTCAGTATGATTATCTAGCGCAGATGTAGCTTCATCTAAAATCAAAATAGCTGGATCTTTAATAATTGCTCGTGCCAAAGCAATACGTTGGCGCTGCCCTCCAGATAATTTAACACCACGCTCTCCAACTAGAGTATTATATTTTTCTGGTAAATTATTAATAAATTCATCAGCTTCAACAAGTTTAGCAACTCGCTCAATTTCTACACTTGAAGCATCAAATGACCCGTATGCGATATTCTCAGCAATCGTACCATCAATTAAAAACGTTTCCTGACT
>RXKI01000067.1:0-7460 GCA_003962895.1 Neisseriaceae bacterium | reverse complement strand
AGACTTACCTGAACCTGTACTACCGACAAAAGCAACTGTCTCGCCACTTTTGATTGATAGGTTCAGTCTATCAAATAATATGTTACGTCCTTGATATGCAAACTGTATATTTCTAAATTCAATCTCACCACGACATGGTTTATCCAAGTCAATTGAACCTTCTTTTATTTCAACATTTGCAGATAATAATCCCATTACTCGATTAATCGATGCCATAGAGCGTTGATACATATCTGTAACTTGTCCAAGCTGGTTTAATGGCCATAATAAACGCTGCGAAAGAAATATCAAAATACTGTACGATGCAACCTCAATTTGCTTATCTACCGTCAATATACCACCATAAATTAGCGACACTAAAAACCCACTCATTATAATAATACGAATAATTGGTGTGGCAGCCGCTGATAGCAAAATTGCATCTTTATTAGCTTTCACATATTCAGTGCTATATTTATCAAGTTCACGGTATTCATACTCTTCAGTAGCAAAACTTTTGATTGTCGCAACACCTGATAAATTGGTGTTTAGTTTAGCATTAAGTGAGCCAGCAGCATTACGCACTCGCAAATATCTTGGCGCTAAATGCTTACGAAAGAAAAACACACCTAAAATAATAAACGGCATTGGTAAAAAGCTTAAGACAGCAACTTTAGCCGAGATAAAAAAGAATATAATACTAATAATAACTGTAGAACTAACCACTTGAATAATTTGATTCACACCATCATTAATAAATCTCTCAAGTTGATTAATATCATCATTGAGAATTGACATCAAATTACCTGTTGCTTTATCTTCAAAGTAATTTAGCTGGAGGTTTTGTATATGGTTATATGCATCCATCCGCATATCATGTTGCAAGTGCTGTGCCAAATAGCACCACTTCAATGAATATAAATACTGAAAGGTTGACTCTAATATCCAAATGAGTCCAGTAAACAAGCCAAGAGCAACCACCTGTGTAATTACATCATGAATACCAAGTTTAGCAAGCATCGAATCATGCTGCTTCACAACTACATCAACTGCTACACCAATTAGTATCTCTGGAAAAATATCAAAAACTTTATTCATTAAAGAATAAAAAGTAGCAACAATAACGTCTTTGCGATAGCCTCTAGCATATCTAAATAATTTCAATAATGGATGCATAATTAATCAATCTAATAATTTAAAAAACAAAACTCCACATATATCTGTGGAGATTTTTCATAAAATTTATAAATAACCTATTTAACTAACAATTTTGATTGGCCTACAGTCTAATTTAAACAGGCTTTTTCTTAGTAAATGTTTTGCTACTATATGGTTTCTTACCTTCAGCTCTAGCTTTATGATTTGGACTCACAGCATTAGTCTTGGTTGCCGAAGTTTTTACTTGCCCCTGAGTTGGTTTTTTCTTAGCTTTATTCAATACCCTAAAGTTCGCGTAATCTGTTGGCTTAAATCCTTCGACAACTTCTTCATCAATTTTCTGTTGAATTTTATGCTCAATATCTAGGAGTAATCGTAAATCATCTTTTATTACTAACGATACCGCAAAGCCTTCTTTACCAGCGCGTCCAGTGCGTCCAATTCTATGAACGTAGTCCTCTGGCACATTTGGCAAATCAAAATTCACCACATAAGGTAAATCAATAATATCAATACCACGAGCAGCAATGTCAGTTGCAACCATCACCTGTATTTTTGATTCTTTAAAGTCAGATAGTGTTCGAGTTCGTACATTTTGCGATTTATTGCCATGTAATGCAGCACTAGGAATGCCATTTTTTTCTAAAAAATAGGCTAATTTATCAGCACCATGCTTAGTTTTAGTAAATACAAGAACTTGCTGCCAGTTATTCATGACAATCAAATGCTTTAGTAAATCACGTTTTTTCTCTACATCAACTGGATAAATTTTGTGCGTAATTAATGGTGCTGTTGAGTTATTGCTTTCTGCCTCAATCAATCTTGGATTATTTAGTAAGCCATCTGCTAGTTTTTTAATTTCAGCTGAGAATGTAGCAGAGAATAATAAATTTTGACGATTTTTAGGAAGTAGCGCCATAATTTTCTTGATATTGGCAATAAAGCCCATATCTAGCATTCTATCAGCTTCATCAAGCACCAAAATTTGTATACCAGTTAAATCAATAGTTCCTTGTGCAACATGATCTAGCAATCGTCCAGGGGTAGCCACCAATATGTCAACTCTACTACGTAAGCGATTGACTTGAGCCTTCATCCCTACGCCACCAATTATTTCTGTGCACGTCAAAGTCAAGTTTTTACTATATATCTCAACATTGTCTCTTACTTGATTAGCTAATTCGCGAGTCGGTACCAAAATTAAAGCGCGAATTTTTGGTCGGCCGCTAGACGGTCCTTTAACTGATTTATCTGATAACATGTGTAAAATTGGTAACACAAAACTAGCTGTTTTACCTGAACCAGTTTGAGCACCAGCTAATACATCATGACCTTCAAGAATTACGGGAATAGCTTCTTTTTGAATTCTTGTTGGCTCGTTATAACCCTTTTCATTAACCGCATTTATAATTGGTTGCGATAAACCTAAATCTACGAATGACATAGTAAGTCCTTTGGCTAGATACTTCTAGCAATAAAATCTAGTAAGCTAAGATTTTGTATATATTTTAGGTTACAACTTATTATAAAAATTACAGTTACCAAAAAATAAGAGCAAAAATCCTTTTAATTAAAACTAATATTAGATAGCGTATTAATCAACTTGCAAAATAGCCAAAAACGCCGTTTGTGGAATTTCTACATTTCCAACTTGCTTCATGCGTTTTTTACCAGCTTTTTGTTTTTCTAATAGTTTTTTCTTACGCGTAATATCTCCACCATAACATTTAGCTAATACGTTTTTACGCATTGCTTTAACTGTTTCACGAGCAATAATATGTGCACCAATTGCCGCTTGTACAGCGATATCAAACATTTGACGAGGAATTAATTCGCGTAACTTAGCTACCAATTCACGTCCACGATACTGAGAGTTACCACGATGAACAATTAATGATAATGCATCTACACGCTCACCATTAACTAACACATCTAACTTGATTAAATCTGAAACCCTAAATTCTTTAAACTCATAATCAAAAGAAGCATAACCACGTGAAACTGATTTAAGTTTATCAAAGAAATCAAGCACGACTTCATTTAATGGCATTTCATAGGTCAACATAACTTGGCGACCCATATATTGCATATTGAGTTGTACACCACGTTTTTGATTACATAAGATAATCACAGCACCAACATAATCATTTGGTACTAATATATTTGCCGTAATAATTGGCTCGCGAATTTCTTGTATACGACTAACATCTGGTAATTTTGCAGGATTTTCAACGGAGATAACTTCGCCAGTTTTCTCTAAAACTTGATAGACCACAGTTGGAGCTGTAGTAATCAAATCCATATCAAACTCGCGCTCCAAACGCTCTTGGACAATCTCCATATGCAAAAGCCCCAAGAAGCCACACCTAAAGCCAAACCCTAGTGCTTGAGAAACTTCTGGTTCAAAGTTAAGCGATGCATCGTTAAGTTTTAACTTTTCCAATGAGTCACGTAAATTTTCATAATCATGCGACTCTACAGGATAAAGACCTGCAAATACTTTTGGTTGAATTTCTTTAAACCCTGGTAATTGCTCAGTTGCAGGATTTTTCTCTAAAGTAATCGTATCGCCAACTTTAGCATATTGTAATTCTTTAATCCCAGCAATTACAAATCCTACCTCACCAGCACTTAATGAAGTTTTCTGCACTGATTTTGGCGTAAACACACCAACTTGCTCACATAAGAAAGTCGCGCTATTACTCATAAATTTGATTTTATCTTTTGGTAATAATTTACCATCAACTACACGCACTAGCATCACAACGCCGACATAATTATCAAACCACGAGTCAACTATCAATGCTTTTAATGGCTTATCAACATCTCCAGATGGCGCAGGAATTTTAGCTACAACTAACTCAAGCACATCTTGTAATCCAACACCTGTTTTTGCTGAACAATGAATTGCATCGGTTGCTTCTAGCCCAATAATATCTTCAATTTCTTGACACACTCGATCAGGTTCAGCAGACGGTAAGTCAATCTTATTCAAAACCGGTAAAACTTCAACACCTAATTCAATTGCAGTATAACAATTAGCAACTGTTTGTGCTTCAACACCTTGAGATGCATCTACAACTAACAACGCTCCTTCACAAGCAGAAAGAGAACGCGAAACCTCATAAGAAAAATCCACATGTCCTGGCGTGTCAATTAAGTTTAAATTATAAACATTGCCATCATTTGCTTTATATTGAAGTGATGCAGTTTGCGCCTTAATTGTAATTCCACGCTCTTTCTCAATATCCATCGAATCCAATACTTGCGTATCCATTTCACGCTTATCTAATCCACCGCAGAGCTCAATAAATCTATCAGCCAACGTTGATTTCCCATGATCAATATGAGCAATAATTGAGAAATTTCTAATGTGTTTCATGCTAGTCCAAAAAATTAATACAAAATTATGCTAATTATACCATATAGAGCACATAGCAATTAGCCTATGTCAAAGGACTTTAACGGAAAATAAGTAAAGTGAGAATAATAAGATTAATTAAGTTTAGGTGGGCGTTTTTTCTTCTTATCATGAACTAGTTTATCTAGCATGTCGCGGTAATCATCTTCTCCAATCAAAAATAAATTAGTATAATTATCACGCTCTAGTTTAACTTTTTGATAAATATTAGCTAGATTAACAACATCAAAACGATTATCAATCATAAGTTGTTTACAATCAACATCAGCAAAACCATCATAGTGATTATCAAAATAATCAATTAATCTAAATAATGCGCCAATTCGTTCATCTAATTTATCTAAAACCTCTACGGATGGCATTGGGAATGTTCTCGCCAATTTAGGGTTATGAATCAATGCTTTTAATATATTTTCAAAGACCTCAGTATTAAGCGGAGTTTTATTCTTGTGACTTATAAATGCGTTATTTATATTAGATAACTTGCGATTATAAAAAGCGAATTTTGTACGATTATTTAAAATACTTTCAATCACATTAGGCTCTAAATCAACTATAGTTGCCAGCTGCTTTTTTAGTATTACCTGTAGAGCTAATGCCTTAATCTGTTCTAAAAATGGCTTAACTAAACTAATAAGACGAGCCTTACCTTCATCAGTATTAATTTGCACTTCGCTGACCAGTTGATTTAATAAAAAATTTACTAGCCCAATTGAGCTATTTGCAATACGCAATTTAAAAGCATCCGTGCCAAACTGACGAACAAAACTATCAGGATCATGCTCTTCTGGCAAAAATAAAAAATTTACCGCTTTTATATCTGTTACCAAACCAACTGACCGTTCAAGCGCACGCCAAGCTGCTTTTTTACCGGCATTATCACCATCAAAAGAATAGCAAATATTGTCACACATTCTAAATAATTGTTTGATGTGCTCTTCAGTAACTGAAGTACCCATAGTTGCAACAGCATTTGTAATACCATGTTGATGTAAGGCAATTACATCCATATAGCCTTCAACGACAATTACTTGGTTTTGCTCGCGAATTGATTTTGCAGCTTCAAACAAACCATAAAGTTCTTTAGATTTATTAAATAATTCCGTTTCTGGGGAGTTTAGATATTTTGGCTCACCCTTCGTGATTATCCTGCCACCAAAGCCAATTACTTCGCCTTTGATATTCTTTATTGGATAGGTAATGCGCTCGCGAAACCTGTCGTAGCGTCGCCCAGATTCACTATCTAAGGTAAGTCCGCTATCAATTAATAGCTTATTAGTCGCATAGTCAGAAAATTCACTTGCCAAGTTTTGAAATCCATTTGGCGCAAAACCAAGTTCAAATTTATCAATAGTTTCTTTAGTTAATTCACGATTTTCTAGATAATGAGTCGCATATGATGACGTTAATAGTTGTCGTCGATAATAATTAACCGCTTTTTTCAAAACATCATGAATGTTTAATTTATGTTGTTTCTTCTTCTTCTGCTCTTCTCTATCTTGTGGTGTGAAATTTTGCTCTTGAGGAAGATAAACATTATATTGCTCAGCTAATGAACGAACCGCACCAACAAAATCCAAGCCAAGGTATTTCATGACAAATGTAATTGAATTACCTGATTCACCACAACCAAAACAATGGAAAATTTGTTTACTAGGACTTATTGAGAACGATGCAGATTTTTCATTATGAAATGGGCAACAGGCAAAAAAATTCTGCCCAGATTTTTTGACTTTAATATATTTAGAGATAACGTCAACTATATCTGCACGACTAATTACGTCATCTATTGATTGCTGAGATATTTGCATACTACATCGCTAAAATATCAGAAATTTCAGATGACGTTAGATTACGCCATTTACCAAGATGTAAATCCTTATCATTAACACCACCAATGCGAATCCGTTTCAAATCAGTAACTTTATAATCACACTCTTCAGCCATACGACGTAATTGACGATTAACACCTTCAGTTAATATAATTTTATAAACATTGCTACCAATTTGCTTAACTTTCGCAGGGCGTAATTTTTTACCATCAAGTACTATACTGCCATCAGATTGCTTGGTTATGTATTCTTTGGTTAATGGTTTATTAACACGTACTATGTATTCTTTTTCTTTGGCAAATTCAGCACCAAAAACTTTATAGACAAATTTACCATCCGTTGACAAAATCACCAAGCCATGACTCTCTTTATCTAATCTGCCTGCATAGCTTAGATTATCAATTTTTGGCAGCAAATCATAAATTGGTTTACCATCGCGACGTGAATTGCTGCACACAAAGCCCTTAGGTTTATTTAACACTATATAAACAAATTCAGATTTTTCTTGCTCTAATTGCTCAGATAATTCAACTTTATCTATTAATGGATTAATTTTTGCACCGAGCTCTGATACAACCTGACCATTAATTTTAACGTAGCCTTTTGCAATAAATTCGTCAGCCTTACGACGCGAGCAAATATTATTGTCTTTTAAGTATTTATTTAAGCGAATTAATTCAGTACTATCCATTACAACCACAAATCTTGAATTTCAAATTTATATATAGACTGATATTATACACTACATACAAGTAAATATATATCATCGACAACTTAATGCGACGCAGCATAATTTTTTGTAAATATTCGTCATTACATTGCAAGAATTTTGCTAAAATCCAAAGATGTTATTTTATATTCTAATTCATTCATATTATTTGTCAATGCAAGGGGGGCAATAAATAGATGAAAGCAGCACGCTTAATTATAATTAGTTTGATTCTAGGTATCTTATTTGGTTGGGTAATTCGTAATGCAAATTTATCTGCTGATGCGACTACTAGCTTATTATCATACCTAGGTATGGCATCTGACATCTTTATTAAATTAATCAAGATGATTGTTGCTCC
>RXKI01000060.1:8549-17265 GCA_003962895.1 Neisseriaceae bacterium | reverse complement strand
CAAGTAGTTGCAGTAAATTCTTGTCCATAAATATGGATATCGTCTTTGCGCCCCTGATGCTCTGTTACAAACTTCTGACTTTGCACAAACATTCCGCCACTACCACAGCATGGGTCATAAATTCGCCCCTTGTATGGTTCTATCATTTGCACGAGTAGTTTCACGATTGATGGTGGAGTATAAAATTCACCCTCGGATGAGCCAAAGTGCCCCAGAAAATATTCATAAACTCGACCCAGCACATCTTTAGCGCGTGATTCGGCATCACCTACTTTGAATGAAAATAAATCGACTAATTCGCCAAGTTTAGTTTTATCTAGTTCTGGTCTGGCATAGTTCTTTGGTAGCACACCTTTTAGAGATGCATTGGTTTTTTCAATTTCAATCATCGCATCATCAATTAATCTACCGATATTCGGATTTTTAGCATTGTCTTTGAGGTAGCTCCAGCGCGCAATAGTTGGTACAAAGAAAATATTTTCAGCTAAATATTCATCTGGTTCTTCTTCAAAACCTGCACCTTCGGTTACTAATTCATTGTACTTTTCTTCAAAAGCATCAGAAATATATTTCAAGAAAATCAAACCAAGCACAACGTGTTTATATTCCGATGATTCAATATTGCCACGCAGTTTATCTGCCATTTCCCATAGTTGGTTTTCAAATCCTAGATTTAGTGTTGCCATAGTCTCAAATTAACCTTTTTATTACACATAGTATATCTAATATTTTACCATACCAATACACGGCAATATTTTATGTTTTTTAACGATAAAATACAGTTTTAAACACAGTTTTTCTGCTGAATTGATTATGCTATAATTCAGTCAAATTTTTACTAGAAAATACAGCTATTCACAAATGAAAAACACAATTTTAAGCAATATTCAAATCGTTCTTTGTAACACATCACACCCTGGCAATATTGGCTCAGCAGCGCGCGCAATGAAAACAATGGGTATATATAATTTGGTATTGGTGTCTCCGATTGCCAAACCAGATGATCACTCTATTGCCCTATCGTGTAACGCGCATGATGTGGTGGAAAATTGCAAAATTGTAGATACTCTTGATGAAGCAATTGCTGACTCAGTTTTAGCAGTTGCGATGACTGGGCGTAAGCGTGAATTTAGCCATATGCTACAGACACCTAAACAAATTATTCCAGAGATATTTTCGACCATCCAAAGTAATGCCAAAATTAGCATCGTATTTGGTAATGAACAAAGCGGATTAACTATTGAGCAACTTGAGAAATGTAATCGTTTGGTAACTATACCTGGTAACCCTGAGTATTTTTCACTCAATCTAGCACAAGCTGTACAAACAATGTGCTATGAGATATATAGCAATTACAATCCTGATGTATCGTGGTTACAAAACGAAATTACACTGGCAAATGAACAAGATGTACAAATTGTACTCAACAAATTAGATGGCATTATGAACAAAGTTGACTACTACAAAAACAAAAATGCTGAGCGTACATTACGCCGTTTGCAATACATTCTCCATAAGGCAAATTTAGAGCGTGAAGACGTTGATTTGTTACATGGGATTTTAAATAAAATAGCTAGTAATTTACCGAGTTAAGCACATGAATAAACAGTCACAGCCTATTGGGGTATTTGATTCTGGGATTGGTGGTTTAAGCGTTGTTAAAAGCTTGATTGAGCAGTTACCGAATGAAAATATTATTTATTTTGGCGATATTGCGCGTATTCCATATGGCACTAAATCAATTGCTACTATTCAAAAATTTACAGAGCAAACGGTTAAATTTCTACTTAAACAAAATGTAAAAGCCATCATTATTGCCTGTAATACTATTTCTGCTGTAGCAAAAGATACGGTTATCCAATTAGCTGGTGATATCCCTGTGATTGATGTGATTTCGGCTGGCGCTAAAGCTGCTACAAATATTTCTAAACAAATAGGAATAATTGCCACTCCAGCAACTATTAATAGCAATGCCTACCCGACCGTAATCAAAAATATTTCACCTGAAGCTAAGACATACTCACAAGCTTGTGCTCTATTTGTACCGATGGTGGAAGAAGGATTTATTCAACATCCAGCGCTCGAGCTAGTTGCTGCGGAATATTTAGAAAACCTAATGGCGCACGATATTGATAGCTTGGTTTTAGGATGTACTCATTACCCATTGATAAAACAAACTATCGCTAAGATACTTGGCGTGAATGTACAAATCATCGACCCTGCAATTACAGCATGCGAGCAATTAAAGCACGCACTGAGCCAAGATAATAATTTAAACGTTAGTGACAAACAAGGTGTTTATAAATACTTTGTGACTGATGTAGCCGTTAAATTTCAGCAAATTGGCGAAATGTTCCTTAATCGCCCAATGACACATATCGAAATAGTGAATGTCGAATAATACTTTATTCCCATCAGATGCACACTGTCATCTTGATGCGATAATTAATGCACATCCAGAGCAAAAACTTGCTGTAGCTGCAATCAAACCACTAGACATACTCAAACTATCTGACGCTCGGGCAAACAACCAAAATATTAAAATCGGAGTTGGACTTCATCCATGGTATGTTGATACTGATATCAATTTAGTTAACTTCAAGGTAGAACTAGAAGAGTTAATCATAAAATATAAGCCTGATTTTATTGGCGAATGTGGCTTAGATAAACTAAAGCCAAATTTTGACCTACAAATTGAAATCTGTAAACTTCATTGTGAATTAGCAATTAAATACAATTTACCAATAGTATTTCACTGTGTTCGTTCATATAATGAATTATTACAAATATTAGCTGAGCACCTAGTACCCAAAGGACTTGTACATGCTTTTAATGAAAATAACGAAATGGCAAAACAATTTTGGAAGAAAAATATTTATTTGGGAATTGGTAGCAATTTGATGAACGAGCAAAGTCAGCTCTATAAATCAATTACTAGCATGCCAATAGAGCAGCTAATTAATGAGAGCGATGCTCCATACATGCCATATGCAGAGCAAGAAATTTCAACTCCGCAAAATTGTATGATATATCTAGAGAAAATTTGTGAATTAAAATCAATTAACCCAACTGAAACAATCAGGTTAATAAATCAAAATTGGACTAAGCTATACTCTTAGCTTTAAAGATACGCATTTCATCTGAACGTTTTTCGTTTGCCAAACGATCAACTAATCCATTAACAAATTTGTATGAATCTTCTGCACCATATAATTTAGCTAATTCAATAGCTTCATTGATAACAACTGGCGCTGGCACTGACATATTTTGACTAAACTCAACCGCAGCAGAAACTAAAATAGCTTGCTCAACGATATTAATCTCGTGTAACAAACGACTTGAATAACGACCATATTGTGATAACCAGTTATCAAAGTCACCAATAGCGGCATCTAAAATTGAATGTAATAATTCGTAATTAGCACGAGCATAAAATTCTGGATGATTATTGTAGAGAAAATCCTCAATTTCAGTAACTGATTTTGGATTAATTTTGAAATTATAAAGACCCTGAACTACCAAAGATCTTGAAACACTTCTTGGCGAAAGTTTCTTTTTTTTTGCATCTGTCATTTAAATTAATTTCCCAAAGAACTAACGTTATAAAACGGACATGATTGTATCATAGTCAATATTGCTAATTCATTGATATTTTGGTATAATCTCACGTTTTATAATTTGCCAATTTTAGGTAGTACACAGATGAAATTAATTACAGTTCAAGATTTAGCAAGCATTGTTAAAAAGCATGGTTTTGATAATTTTCAAAAAGATTTAATCCAATATTTAAAAGAAGATTTCGTACGTTGGTCAGAATTTGATAAGTCGCCTCGTTATGCGGCACACGTACCAGGTGGCGTGTTGGAACTTATGCCAACAGCTGACAAGGAATATTTCTCATTCAAATGCGTAAATGGGCATCCTGCAAATCCATTTGATGGTAAACAAACAGTTGTAGCAACTGGTCAATTAAATGAAATTAAATATGGTTACCCTATTTTATTATCGGAAATGACGACATTAACAGGTTTAAGAACAGCTGCAACCGCAGTAATGGTAAGTGATTACTTTGCGCGTAAAGATTCTTCTACTTTAGCTTTACTTGGTACAGGTGCACAAAGTGAATTTCAAGCACGTACATTAAAATTAGTACGTCCTATTACTACTATTCGTTATTTTGATACCGATCCATTAGCTATGGATAAATTTGAAATTAATATGAAAGATAAAGGTTTTGAATTAATCCGTTGCAATAGTGCTGAAGAGGCTTGTAAAAATGCCGATATTATTACTGTATGTACAGCATGTAAAGGTCATTTCATTGTTGTGGATAATGCTTGGGTTAAGCCTGGTGTACATATCAATGGTCTAGGTGGTGATTGCCCTGGTAAAACTGAGTTAGATAAAAATATTTTATTCCGCGGTAAAGTAGTAGTTGAATTTAAAGAACAATCAATGATTGAAGGTGATATTCAACAGCTTACTCCAGCAGAAGTAGAAAAAGTATTACATGCTGAAATTTGGGAAGTGTTAGAAGGTAAAAAATCTGGACGTGAATCAGCTGATGAAGTGACTATTTTTGATTCAGTTGGCTTTGCTGTAGAAGATTTCTCAGTGTTACGCCTAACTCATGATTTAGCGCACAAATATGGAATTGGTCATGATGTGGATATGATTCCACCAATTACTGATCCAAAAAATTTGATTTCAGTTTTAGATTAATTAATAGATTAATAATCAAGCCGCATATTACTTGCGGCTATTCTTGTATTAAGACAAAGGTAATTTTAGCATGAGAAAAATTAAATTAATTGGTAGCGCAATTGGTAATTGTGGCCGTCTAAACGGTTGTGAATCTTCACCATATCAAGTTAGTAACAAATTAGCCAACACTGAAGGTATCTTGATAGATTCAGATGTAGTAGCATATGATGGTGGAAGTCATGATATTTTAGCTCAACGTGAATTTTTTACAAGCGTTGCTCGCCGTGCTGAACGCGCTACAGAAAAAGGCGTATTTCCAATTTTCATCGGTGGTGATCACTCATGTGCAATTGGTAGCTGGAGTGGTGTTGCTGAAAATTTACATAAATATGATCAAGACCTTGCATTAATTTGGATTGATGCACACATGGATGCACATCGCCCAGAAACATCAGAAACAGGTAATTTACATGGTATGCCTGTAGCTCATTTGCTTGGACATGGACATCGTGAGTTAACTTCAATCATGTCAGCTCATCCAAAATTAAAACCAGAAAATTTAGTTTATTTTGGTATTCGTTCATACGAAAAGCCTGAGGAAGATTTCTTAAAGTCTCTTGGTATCAAAGTTTACTACCAAGAAATGCTAAGTGATGAAAATTTCGTTGAGTTATTTTTACAAGAATACGATAGATTAGCGAAGCAAACTAAAGGTAATGTTGGTATTAGTTTAGACTTAGATGGTTTAGATCCAAAAGAACTTATAGCTGTTGGTACTCCAGTTGATAATGGTATCTCTAGTGCTAAATTTGATGAAGCTATGGAAAAAATAAATATCAAGCATTTAGCTGGATTTGAAATTGCTGAATACAATCCATCACTTGATAAAGATGGATCATCAATTAAATACATGATGAATTTAATTAAATTACTTATTGGCAGAATCAAATATGACAACTAAGATTGAATTAAAAGTCTTAAATGAGAAAATTCGCGATCAGTTGCCAGAATATGCAACTACTGGTTCAGCTGGGCTTGATTTACGCGCCTGCATTGATAATGAAATTATCTTAAAACCTGGACAAACTGAATTAATCCCAACTGGTATTGCGATTCATATTGCAGATAATTCATTGTGCGCAATGATTTTACCTCGCTCTGGATTGGGGCATAAAAATGGAATTGTCTTAGGTAATTTAGTAGGTTTAATAGACTCTGATTACCAAGGGCAATTATTTGTTTCAATCTGGAATCGTGGCTCAGCTAAATTTACATTAAAACCAATGGAGCGTATGGCACAATTAGTTATCGTACCTGTTGTACAAGCACAATTTAATGTAGTAAATGAATTTTCACCAACTGATAGCAAACGTGGTGAAGGTGGATTTGGTAGTACAGGTAAACATTAGATTTAAATAATTAATAAACCTAGATAAATCATCTAGGTTTATCTTATTGGTTTGCATTAGTTTAAGGTTGCTATAAAATATTACTATGAAGTTTATACCAAATAGAATCATTATTTATCTAATCACAATATTTATTAATGCCTCAGTATTTGCTGATAATCAAAATATTGAATCCAACCACACTACAAGTTTTCATCCTTCAATAGAATCAGCAGCTGTAAATAGCAATACTACCTCTACATCAATCTCTAAATTTAACAATCCATCAAAACCCAACAAGCAGAATAATGCAACTAGCAATGTAGCTGTAAAAAAATCATCTGTAGAGTCATCAAAAGTAATAAACATTAACTCTGCATACATAACACCAAATAACTTTCTACAAGATCCATATAATGGTTTAGCAATGGGTGGTGGCCGCCAAAGAGTCAGCAATTATGAAAGCAATAATTTCATGGCTAATGGAACTTGGAATGCAATGGGTGGCAGTATTTTCAATTATGCTAATCGTCAATCTGGAAAAATTGGCTTCCCCGTCTTTGCATATGGCGCCAATTTATTTGGACAAACAGGATATATTGCTGGATTTTCAGCTGGTGGACTTGCTACTATTGCCAATCCTTTTTTTGCAGATAAAATTAATCCGAGTAGCCAAGCACAAAATATTAACTTCATCCCAGCAAACCAAGAAGTAACGCTCTCTGAAGCATACTTAGAATATCAACATCGCAATATCATCCAAGTTGACACTGGATTAATTGGCATTAATAATAGCCCATGGTTATCAAATAATTATTATAAAGATGATATTGCGCCAGGTGCCAACTATCAAGGAATAATGGTAAATGTTTACCCAGGTAGTGGTTGGCTACTTACAGGTACTTTTTTCAATGCTTCTCAATTAATTGGTAATAGCGGATTTACTCCATATACTTTTTATAATACATCAGTCGATTCTTCTAGTGGATTATTCACAACTAATAATGGCACAGCATCTAATAACACCATTGCAGTTGGCTCAAATTACACTACTTGGGACAACCGCTATAATTTACGCCTATGGGGATATCAGTTTGAAAACTATGGCAATATGCTTTACAGCGATACTAATATAAAATTTGAGCCAACGCAAAACCTATCATTCAATATCTCAGCACAAGGTGGCATTGAAGGACAAACTGGTAGTAGTGCATTTACCAATACTGGATATGGTAATATTTCAAGCAATTTTGCTGGCTTACAGCTTGGTATGAATTACCAATGGTTTAGCCTAAATTTAGGATTCAATAATATCTGGGGACCAGAGAATGCATATGGTAATGGCGCAATATCAACTCCATATACATATGGATTTGCAACTGACCCACTCTATACCACACCATATATTTCTGGGTTAAATGATTTGAATACTGCTGGTAAAGCTTATAAAATTAGCCCAACATTAACTTTTATGGATGGCAATCTAACATTCTCTCCTGCATGGACTACATTTAGAACTACAATTTCTCAATGGGACTATACCAATGAGTATGATTTCATAACTACATATTCAGTACCACAGATTCGTGGATTGTCATTCTTTGGTGTATATGCTAATCAAAGAGTACCAGTAGAAAAAAATAATGCGGCAATCACAAGAGTTTTTGCAAGCTATATTTATTAAAAATAATTAATTGAATCAAATAACTTGATATATCAATATATTTTACAGTACAATAATTATGACTTTTTGTGAAAGGACGTCAAAATGAAACAATCAATCAATAAATTACTCTCAAGTCTATTATTTAATCGGAGCTACAGTTGCTCCAAGCATTAGTGATGCTTGTACTAGCTTTACCCTTAAAGGTCAAGATGATGGAAGTTATGTATATGCACGGACGGTTGAATTTGGACGTAATTTGCAAGAAGCAGTATTATTTATCCCAAGAAACCATCAATTTAAAGGTACAGGCCCTGATGGTGTTGCTGGATCAGGTCTTAACTGGACAAATAAATATGCTATTATTGGATTAAATATCTTCAATCAAGAAATAATAATCGATGGTATGAATGAAAAAGGCTTATCAGGTGGACTTTTAAACTTCCCAAATACAGCTGACTATCAAAATCCAACAGGTGCAGATGCCAAAAATAGTATTGCAGGTTATCAAATGCTAATGTGGGCATTAAGTAATTATGATAGTGTAGATGATGTAAAAGCAGGATTACAAAAAATTTATGTTAATGGTGCTGGGCTTAAAGTATGGGGTGGCGCACCAAAAATTCATATGACGCTACATGACACGCAAGGCAAGAGTATTGTTGTTGAGTATATTGGTGGCAAATTAGTTGTTACTGATAACCCTATTGGCACAATGACTAATGAACCGCCTATGCAATGGCAGTTAACAAACATTGGTAATTATGCAAACTTAACTCCAGTTGAAAAACCACCGCTAAAAGTTGATGGCCAAACATTCTTACCTCCAAGTTCAGGAACTGGTTTACACGGTTTACCTGGAGATTTCTTAAGCTCTAGCCGTTTTGTACGAGCATTTCTATACTCTACTGCAGCATCAAAATATGCACCAAATCAACCACAAGTTGAATTAGCATGGCAT
>RXKI01000060.1:241-8499 GCA_003962895.1 Neisseriaceae bacterium | reverse complement strand
CCAGGTACGGTTGAAATTCCTGCTGGTGATGCTTATGCTGGTGGTGTTAGTGGTTTTGAATACACTCAAGATAGCGTAGTTGCTGATCCAAAAAATCAAACATACTATGTCAGAAATTTTGCTAGTGTAAATATTAAGAAAATTAGTTTTAAAGACATGGACCTTAATGCAAGTAAAGAAAAAACTTTTGCTTTAAGTCAAACTAATAATTTTGAAGTAATTAAGTAATAATCAGTACAAGTGAGGAAGTTTCTGTAAAAGTTATAACTTCACTTGTAATGAATAAACTAAATTATTAAGACCGCATAATTGTGGTCTTTTTTATTTTAATTTATCAAATATTTTGATCAATAAAATTAAACTTGGCTTGCTCCATTAACGCATCAAATTTAGCTTTATAATCCATTGCAATATAGCCATCATTTAAGACAAATTTAGCATGATAAGTAGCAAAAATCAATTTTCTTAGTTTCCAAGCAATTGCATCAAAACTCTTGATTTTAACTTTGGTGTCTTCTTTGGTATCATAGTCTAAATACAAAGCATCTCCACTAGTCGATAGATTCAAAAAATTTTGATTCATATCTACACGTAATTTTGACACTAATATCACTTTATTATGCGCATCTAACTTATGTCTGATAATTGTTTGCATTTGTCTTTTTAATGCTGCATATATTACACGCTGATATAGGATATATACTTTACTAGCATATTTATATCTACGGAAAAAGACGTAATCAGATGCCATACAAATAGATATTGCTATCATCGTACAGATGAAACGTTTGATTGAAAGCTCAATCGGGCTCTCAATAATCACTGTATTTATATTAAATGAATTAGTGATAAACAATACAACTGTAATATAAAAAACTGAAAAACGCGCTTTATTGTGTGGCATGACATTACATAATACACCACATAACACGAGAAATAGTGGAATCAACCTATAATTCATCTGAAGTATATAAATAAATGGGATAAATAATATAGCCGCCCAAATATTACCAATCCCACGATTTAGTGAAGCTTGTGCCATTAATCCTGGACTACTCGATGCAAGAATCAAAACCACTGTTGAATAGATCCACCAACCATGCGAAATAGTTGTAAAGCGATATAAAATTAAACCAGTCATAAACATTACAGCTAAGTGTAAAAACCTTGCAAATAATAGTTTTTCTCTTATTTGATTAAACATAGCTTATTCCAATATTGAACAGACTTAGTTAAATCTTTAATCACACAATGTTTTTGTTTATCGTGCTCACTGATTTTATCTTCATAAGCGCTCAGCGTAAATTGCTGAAAATTTTCAATTGCTAATTGGTATTTAGCTAACTCTTCATAGATATATTGCCAAAATTTAAGATCTACACTTAGAAATGACTGATATTGAATCGCAATATGCACATCACGCATCAAAATCATTGATCTAATTGCAACATTCAGGTATTTTTTCTGAACACGATGACGAATTGTACGAACTGTATTTAGATGCGTTACACCAGCAAAAAAATCATGTTCATCAGAAGTACCTTGAATTAAATAATCTACTTCTTTAACTACTTCTACCATAAATAAATTATATGCTCTTACTAATGGAGTAAGTTGGTAGTTCGGAAATGTAATATGTCCTAGATAACCTACCAATACAGACAATGTAATACTCATTGAGATATTGATACTAATTTGTAACGATGCAGCAGGCATTGCACTCATAAGAATACCGCTGACAAATATAATTGGAGAGATGAAGCCAGTGAATTTAGGCGCGTACTTTGTTGATAAATAGTACGCTACGAAATAGAAGAGAATTGCATAAAAAGTGAAGAAAACTTTGTAGTTAAACAATAAGTAAAATACCGCTGTATTAGCAATACACACGACCATAACTAGAAAATAATAATAGCTTCGTTCCTTATTTCGCAAAAATAGTGGAGATTCATAAGATGCACATAACACAACTGCTGGCCATAAATAAGCCAAAAAAACAACTGGCTTATAAATAGCATAGACAATCATTAATAAACACGAAATATATAATAGTTTAAAAAACAATAGGCGTTGAATACCATATGGATCATTAGCATCTAGCCAATTAATAAATGATTTCTTCACTATGCTCTACTATAACTATTTCACATACACATAAGCACTCATACCAGCGCGTAATGGATAATTATCATCCACATCAACTACTTTAATTTGAACTGGAAGCCTCTGTGGTAATAAAATCCATTCATTTTCATTAGTTACATTTTGCATAAAGCTCTTATCATCAGTTTTTTGGCGATTAGCACCCCAGTAATCTGAGACAACTTTACCATGATACATTTTGCTCCACAAATATGTCCGAGGGAAAATTAATACATCAGAGCCATTACGAACATGCCGTAAATCAGTTTCATTAAAATTCGCTTGAATATAAACTTCATCAGTATCAATAAACGAGAAAATTGGTTGATTGACATTTACAGGAGAACCAAGACTCACAAACATATTTTGCACAATACCATCGCTTTGAGCATAGACTACAGTCTCGTCTAAATCAACTTGAACATTTTTCAATTTTGCTTGAAGCGCTTTAATTTCTTTTTGCAATGCTTCAATATTATGCTGATCAATCTCAACTTGCTTTAAACTAGCCTCTGAAGTAGATTTTGCCGCTTTTGTATCTTGTTGTGAATTTTGTAATGTCATTAATGACACAGCGTCTGATTTATATGCCTCATGAAATTTTTTGTCATCTTGATCAAGTTTTACATAAATATCTTGATGGTTTTTAGCTACGCTCTTATCTCTAGCCAATGTTTTTTCTAAAGCACTTAAGCGCGCCTCTGCGTTTTCAATTTCAGCTTCTAGTTGCTCAACAGCATAAATATACGGCTTATCAAACACTGTAAATAATTTCTGCCCTTTTTTAACCACATCACCATTTTTTACATCAATTTCAGTAATATAACCTTTTACTTGTGCCGCAACAGGACGTACATTATTCACCACAAAAGCATTATCAGTTGCAGGAAACAAATATGAAAAAGTATAAAAAAGAAGTGATGCAACACCTACAAATATTACAAAATTAGCAAAAGTAAAATGTTTTTTAAAATTCATTGACATAGATTACCCATCGATATTTAATTTATTATAATTTGACTCTTCATTATGATATTTATACCCACCAGCAAGTTGCTGATATAAATTTACCAAAGCAGTAACATGTTGTAATTTGGCTTGATTCGATATAATTCTCATATCATCAACTGCCAGTTTAGCTTGTAATAATTCAGGATAAGATATTATTCCTGATTTATACAAATTATTTTGTAATGTATATTTTTTATCTAATGAAGCATATGCTGATTCAATATTTAAATAATTATTTCTAAAGCGATTATTAGCTGAAAATGCATTATCTGTATCTTTCAAGGCTTTACGTACAGTTTGTACATACGAGTAAACTTGAGCATTATAAGCACCTTTATCCGCTTCAATTGCTCCAAAAATACTCGGCTCAAGCCCTGCTACCGTATACGCATCTTGGAAACCACCTCGTTGATTTGGAACACTTAACACCGTTGAACCATTTACAAGTGCGATAAATTTATCTAACTGTATCGCTGGAAAAAGTGACGCATAATCAATTCCCACCTTAGCATGTGACATTTGTACCGCATATTCAGCCATCCGAATATCTGGACGATTTTGTAAAACATTACTTGGTAAGTCACCTGGATTAAATTGTGTAAAATTAAATTTAGCAAAGTTGTCTGACAACGATACTTTTTCAGGATTTTTATTTAATAGATAATTAATTGAATTACTACTTAATTGAATATTATGTTCAGTTAATTCCATTTGTGCAGCAATTAATTTTTGTTGCGATTGTAATCCACTTAGTTCAATATCACTTTGGATACCAATATCTAATTTTTTACGTGATAGATTGACTAAATTTATTAAATCATTATTGTATTCTTGTAATAGTAGTAACTGTCTTTGCTGTGAAAGTAATGTAAAGTAAGATGATGAAACTGCGCCAATTATTTCTAATCGCGTACCATCTACTGCGGCATCAAAATATTTCACACCATATCGCGCTAAACGACCTTGTTGAATTAGGCTGGCAATATTTAAAGTATATGCAGGAAATAAACCTACAAACGAGCCAGGCGCACCAAATGCCGGATTGGTTGAATAACCACCCCATTCACTAATTCCAGGTATCCACGCTAAATTAACTTGATTTAATTGTCCACGAGCACTATCAAGATTAGAAATTGCAATACCTATGTCTAAGTTATTATATAGCGCACTTTCAATTAACCCATTAAGCTGCGCATCATCAAATTGACTCCACCATGCAATATACGGCAAACTCTCAATATTTTCTGAGTTTATACTTGCTGACACAAAGCCATTTGGTTGATTAACCGATTGCATCGGTGCTTCACGCATCCAACTACAGCCTGCTATCGTTGACACAGTAATTAAGTAAAATAGTTTCTTTATCTTCATTTAAACCTAATCTATATTAATTTTAGCGAATTTGCCCATTGCCATAAGCTATCCACTTATAACTAGTTAATTCAGGTAGCGCCATTGGACCACGCGCATGTAATTTCTGAGTGCTAATACCAATTTCTGCACCCATTCCAAACTCTCCACCATCGGTAAATGCAGTTGATGCATTTATATAAACAACTGCTGCATCGGCTAAATTTATAAATTTACTTATTGCAGCTTCGTCATTGGAAATAATTGCTTCACTATGCCCAGAAGTATATTTACTAATATGACTAATTGCTTCATCGATATCACCAACTACTTTAATAGCTAATTTATAATCAAGAAATTCGCATCCGTATGAATTTTCATTTGCTAGCTGTAAGAGATTTTGTGGATAAGCGTGCTCTAGAGCACTATAAATTAACTCATCAGCAAAGATAACTACATTTTGAACTTGAAGTTTAGCTACCAATTTATCTAAATTTAGTAGTTGAGATTTATGAACAAGCAAACAATCAAGCGCATTACACACACTAACCCTACGAGTCTTCGCATTATTGATTATACTTGCCGCCATATCGACATCAGCGCTAGCATCAACATAGGTATGCACAATTCCAGCACCAGTTTCTATAACTGGTATTTTAGCATTTTCACGTACAAACTGAATAAGATTTTGGCTTCCACGCGGAATACATACATCAACAAGCCCTACTGCACTCAGTAATTCAAGCATAGCTTCGCGCTCTGTTGGCATCAGATAAATTATTTCTGTAGAGATGTTATTCGCAGTTAAGACTTCTTTAATTAATTTCACTAAAATCAAATTAGAATGATAAGCATCACTACCACCTTTTAGCACAACTACATTACCTGATTTAAAGCACAAGCTAAACACATCAATCGTTACATTTGGACGCGACTCATAAATTACTGCTACTACACCAAGTGGCACAGATTTCTTTACTAACTTAATTCCATTAGGCAGTGTCTTTTCTTCTAACACATTATTAATTGGCGAATTTAATTTAGCGACTTTTCTAACATCATTTGCAATCGCTTTTATTCTTGAATCATTCAATTTTAATCGATCATATCGTGGGTCGATCTTATCCATTTTGGCTAAATCAAGTTCATTTTGATTAATTATTTCTTGGATATGACTATCTAATTTGTCAGCTAATGCGTTTAATACTTGAATTCTATTTTCTTCAGTTAAACACAGTAAATCTTTAGTTGAATTTTTTGCTTTTTGCAAATTATTTAATATATTCATCAACAATTCCTAATCAACGTATATATGCAAATAATCATAGTGAATTATCTCTGGACAACTACGTTTACCAAGATAATCTTTTAACTCAGTAAAATCATATTTGGCAATCCCAACACCAATTTTTTTATTATGTGTAGTAATAATCTCTAACAAATCACCACGATGAAATTCACCATTAAATGAGTCCAGCCCAACTGGCAATATACTCAATGCTGGGTTTTTACTAATGGCATCTACTACACCATCATTTACTATAATTTGCGCATTGGTGATACTTTGATTAAATGCGAGGAATTTTTTCAGATTAGATTTTTTATGTTCTGGTAGCACTTTCGTACCTATTGGCTCATTGTCTATGACCAATTTAGTAATCACTAAATCAGTTGATAGGCTCGCTATATGCGTCATAATTCCAACTGATGCCATTTTACGTGCAGTGGTTAATTTACTACTCATCCCACCACGACCAAATGAAGTTTTACCAACTAAATCAGGTAGTTCATCGTGAATACTTATCTCTTTGATTAACTCTGCATCTGGCTCCGTCGGATTTTTTGTATATACCCCATCAATACTCGTTAAAAGTAGCAGTTTATCAGCTTCTATTTGAGCAGCAACAATACCTGATAATTCATCATTATCAGTAAACATAAGTTCTTCAATAGCAACACTATCATTTTCATTGATAATTGTAATAACGTTTGGCTGGGCCAATGATTTTTGTAGCATACGTAATATGTTGGTGTAGCTTCGCTTAGTTTGAAAATCGTATTTAGTTAATAATAATTGTGAAGCAAGATAACCATATTTGGCACATATTTGTGTATAAATTGACATTAGTTGCGGCTGACCAAGACTTGCTAATAACTGCTTCTCTGCCATTGAGTTACCATACTCTTGTGATAAAGTTGTGCGTACTAATTTACGCCCCAATGCCACAGCACCAGAACTTACCAATACCACCTGATGACCTGCTTTATTTAGTGCAATAATTTGCTCAATGACCGAAGTCATAACATCCAATAACGGAGTACCATCGGCATTTAAAATAGATTGACTACCAACTTTTATAACTACACGCACAATCTCAAACCCTATAGTAGCAACTAACTTAACGATTATAGCATAAAAGTATGATAAAATCCGCCATTGATTATTAATACATTTTAGGCATAATTAAGATGACAAAATTAAATAAAGTTAGTACGATAATAACAGAAGATATTTCTCAAGGTGCTTCACAAGCAATGCTATATGCAACAGGTCTTAAGCCTGAAGATATGAAAAAACCGCAGATTGGTATTGGCTCAGTTTGGTACGAAGGTAATCCATGTAATATGCATTTATTGCATTTAGCTGAAGAAGTAAAACGTGGTGTTAAAAACGCCGATATGATTGGTATGCGTTTTAATACAATCGGTGTTAGTGATGGTATCTCAATGGGTACTAATGGTATGCGTTATTCACTACAATCACGTGAAGTTATTGCTGATTCTATTGAAACAATTATGGGTGCGCAATGGTATGACGGGTTAGTTACAATTCCTGGATGTGATAAAAATATGCCTGGTTGCGTAATGGCTATGATTCGTATTAATCGCCCATCAATTATGATTTATGGCGGAACAATCCAAGCTGGTGAATACAATGGCAAAATCCTAGATATCGTATCAGCTTTCCAAGCTTATGGTGAATATTTATCTGGCAAAATTTCTAATGACGAGCGTGAAAATATTATCCGTAAATCATGCCCTGGTGCTGGTGCTTGTGGCGGTATGTACACTGCAAATACCATGGCTTGTGCAATCGAAGCATTAGGTTTAAGTTTACCTTATAGCTCTTCAATCTCAGCGACTCATGAAGCTAAGATGGCTGAATGTTACACAGCTGCAGAAGCAGTTAAAAACTTATTAGCTAAAGATATCAAACCAATGGATATCTTGACTAAAAAATCTTTTGAAAATGCATTTAGATTGGTAACCGTATTAGGCGGCTCTACGAATGCTGTTTTACATTTAATTGCAATTGCGCGTACAGCTAAAATTGATTTTACTTTAACAGATATTCAAAAAATTAGTGATACTACGCCAATGCTTGCTGATTTCAAACCAAGTGGTAAATACGTAATGGCTGATTTACATGCTTTAGGTGGTACGCCTGCGGTAATGAAGTTTATGCTTGCTAATGGTATGCTTCACGGTGACTGTATGACTGTTACAGGTAAAACAATTGCTGAAAATTTAGCGCCACTACCAGAATTAACTGCTGGTCAAGATTTATTACAACCTTTATCTGCACCTATCAAAGCAGATGGTCACATTCAAGTATTATATGGCAATTTAGCTAATGAAGGCTCTGTGGCTAAAATTACAGGTAAAGAAGGTTTAGTATTCAAAGGAACAGCACGTTGCTTCGATACTGAAGAAGACATGATTCACGCTTTAGAACAGAAAAAAATTCAAAAAGG
>RXKI01000060.1:0-113 GCA_003962895.1 Neisseriaceae bacterium | reverse complement strand
TCTCTGGTGGTTCACATGGTTTCATTATTGGACACGTAACTCCTGAGGCTCAAGTTGGTGGTAATATTGCATTAGTTAAAGATGGCGATATTATTGAAATTGATGCAGCTAAA
>RXKI01000017.1 GCA_003962895.1 Neisseriaceae bacterium | reverse complement strand
GCACTAAAGTATTATTTATATAACTTACCATTAGATATAAAATTTTTATACAAGCCAAGTAAGAATCCAATTATTAACCAAATAATGCTAGATGGTCGTAAAGAGTCAAATGCTAGTCCTGAGCCAACCAATAGCAAAGGTGTTCGTACTTTAATGAAGCACTTTCAAGATGGCGGTGATATTGGAATTTTACCTGATAATGTTGCTGCTGGTGGAAGTGGTGACTGGTTAAAATTTTTTGGACAAGATGTCTATGCTACAACCCTTGCCGCTAAAATCTACCAGCAGTATAAACCTATGACAATTATTATGCAGAGCATTCGTACCAAAAAAGGCTTTGACATGAAGTTTATCCAATTTAAGCCAACATCAGTGGATACTCACACGCTTATGCAAGAACTGTATAATATACTCGAAAAGATGGTTTTAGAAGCTCCAGAACAATATTATTGGTCTTATGATAGATTTAGAAATGTTGATAATGCTAGTCCTCGACCACAAGCAAATTAGGATATTATGATAAAAGATTTACCAATAAAATTAGGTTTAGCATTAATTAAAGCAATTAGTAAATTGCCCACTCCAGTGATTAATAGCATTGGAAATGGATTGGGTGCAATAGCCTATCATGTTCTGAAAAATAGGCGAAATGTTGGTCTAGTTAATTTAAAGTTATGCTTTCCTACTTGGACAGATAAAGAACGTGATGATTTAACTCGTCAGCATTTTAAAGAACTTTTTTGTTCTGGTCTTGCATACGGATTAATCTTTGATACTCCAGCAGACAGGCTAAAAGATATTGTAAAAATTCGTGGGCTTGAGAATTTTGATAAATATCGAAATAAACAACCAATAATTCTATTGGCGCCGCATTTTCTTGCCCTAGACATTGGGGCAAATAGATTAACTCTAGAAACTCCTGGTTATAGTATTTATTCTGCTCAACGCAGTGAATATTTAACCAATGTAATTAAAGATGCACGCTTAAGATTTATAAAAGATAGTGGTGGGGAAATCTTTTCTCGGCAAGAAGGATTGAAAAATATTGTTCGTAAAATGAAGAACACCAATATCCCTTTTTACTATTTACCTGATCAAGATATGGATGAGAAAAATTCAGTTTATGTGCCATTTTTTGCTCATCCAAATTGTGCAACCCTTGATACATTGCCTAAGCTAGTAAAATTAACTGGTGCAGTTGTAATTCCAGTGGCAACTTACCGTGAAGGTAATCACTATGTTGTAGAGATATCTCCAGCATTTGATAATTATCCAAGTGACAGTATTGTTGATGATGTTGCGCTTATGAATCGCCAAATTGAAACTATGATTATGAAATATCCTGCCCAGTACTTATGGTTACATAAGCGCTTTAAAACTCAACCAAATATGCCACGCGGTATTTTATATAAAGATTGTTAATGAAAAAATTAGATAAAAACTCACCTGAATTTAGAGCGCAATTATTTAGATATAGTTTAGGCGAAGACATTGGTAACGCGGTTAGTCATTGCGTAGGCGCATTTATTGCTTTAGGGTTATTAGTTAGTCTTGCGTGGATAGCTGGACGCTATGGCACAAGTGTTTTGGATACGTTTGCTTTTGTATTCTACGGTGTTACTATTTTATTTATGTTTGTTATGAGTACAGTTTATCACTCAATGACCAATAGCACAGCACGTGTTGTAATGAAACGCTTAGATCACATTGCAATATTTATTTTAATCTTGGGCTCATATACGCCATTTGTATTTTGTTTGTTAAAATCAAAGAATGCGTATATTATCTATGGAATTATATTTGCTCTGACAGTGCTTGGAACAGTTTTTAAGGCATTTTATGCTGGTAAATTTAAGAAAACTAGCACATTTATTTTTGTTTTAATGGGTTGGCTCTCAGTTATATTGTTACCACAAATTATTAAGAATCTTCCACATGCTGGTGTTGTGTTTTTTGTAACTGGTGGTTTAATCTATACTATTGGTGCAATTATTTACGCCTTAAGTAAATTCAAATATTCACATATGATTTGGCATATTTTTGTATTGCTTGCCGCAATATCAATGTATATTTCAATAGCTTTTTATATATTACAAAAATAAATAATATTTAAGAAAGATTAAGGTATATGGCATGACGTTAATTATTTTTATTATTGGATTTTTTAGCTTGTCTTTAGGTATTTGCTATTCGGATGCTAAATTTATTTCTGGGTTGAATATAAAAAAGCAAAATTTTATAAAAGTAGCACTTTGGATACTTTTATGTTTAGCGATCATGACCGCTTATTCATTTGCTGCTCAAACTAATTTTCCATTTAATAGCCAAAGTATTAATGCCAATATATTTGACACGGTAAATTTTTCTGATTATTATGATTTATTCCAGCATGTACTGCTATTGCTTATGATAACAGTGCCAATATACTATGTATTAAAATGGACAAGAATTCCTATTTACTACTTAATTATTGCATTGGGTATAACTTCTATTTTGATATATTATCCTGGCATACCATGTGCAGATACAACAGATTTGTACAATTATGTGCAATCTAATAATTATTCAGATTGGCAACCTGTTTTATATACTATTTTCTGGCATATTAGTAATAATTATGGTTCTGCATTTATTGCTAATACATTTTTCTATTATATTGGAATAACTGTAATTAGTATTTATTTTCATAAAAGCAATAAATTTTGGCAAAATTATTTACTATTTTTGGCTTGTGCTAATCCTATTTTTTATAGTCAGTTAAATATTGTATTAAAAGATACTCTTTTTATTGGATTATTAGTTGACTTAATTGTAAGAATTAGTCGAGTTGTTTACACTTTTTAGGTAAAATGTAAACATGAATATGCATAAAAGAAT
>RXKI01000094.1 GCA_003962895.1 Neisseriaceae bacterium | reverse complement strand
TATCAAATTCCACCAATAGTTTATTATTTACAAAATAGTTTATATCCAAAATTGATTTAGCAACTATTTGATGATAATCGTCTTGCAACGAAGATGCCGATTGAATTTCATGAATATTTTTTAAATCTTGACTATTATTTTCTATTTGCTGTAGTTTCAGAGAATATTGTTCAACTTGCTTTTTTAATTCAACGTTTTGCTTAGCTAATGACTGCTGCTGGTCAATATTTAAAACAAGTAATGATGGATAGCTTTTAATTCTATATTTGGTTATTGAAACTTTATTTTCAACAAACATAGTTACGTTATCTCTAATACTGCTAATAAAAGTATATTTATCAAGAAAAATAAGGCTTACTCCTAAAAGAATAAGCCAAACCTTATAAAGTTTAAGCATTATTTAAGTCTGTTAAAGTATACTTTATTTGATGATAAATAATCTAATGCCATCCCACAACCTTTTGCTACACAAAGTAAAGGCTCTTCTGCGACAATAACATTTAATTGTGTTGCATCACTAATTAATTCTGGTAACCCATTAAGCAGAGCTCCACCACCTGTTAATACAATGCCACTTTCAATTAAATCTGCAGCCAATTCTGGTGGAGTTGACTCAAGAGCTTTTTTTACTGCACCAATAATTTGCTCTAATGAATCATGAAGTGCTTCACGAACTTCAGATGAATTAATAGAAACCTCTTTAGGTAATCCATCATAAACACTACGACCACGTATCTTCATTTCACCAACATCAGCATTTTTGTGTGCAGAACCAATTCTTTTTTTAATATCCTCAGCAGTTGCATCTCCAATTAAGAGCCCATGTTTAGACCTAATATGATTAGAAATCACCTCATCAATCCGATCTCCAGCAATCCTAATTGAATCTGCATATACTAGACCTCCTAATGATACTACTCCAACTTCAGTAGTTCCACCACCAATATCAACAACCATAGAAGCTTGTGGTGACTCAACAGGAAGACCAGCACCAAGAGCAGCGGCCATTGCCTCTTCAATCAATTCAACTTTACGTGCACCTGCTGCTAACGCAGAATCTTTAATTGCTCGGCGCTCTACTTGAGTAGATCCACAAGGAACACAAATTACTATCGTAGGTGGAACTGAAAACACTTTTACTTTATCAGATGCTTTTTTGATAAAATACTTTATCATTTGCTCTGTAACATGAAAGTCAGCAATCACCCCATCTTTCATTGGCCTAATTACTTCAATTTGACCAGGTGTCTTTCCAAGCATTATTTTAGCTTCTTGACCAACTGCTAAAATTTTCTTAGTCATTGAGTTTCGATCTATACTCAATGCAACCATTGATGGCTCATCAACTATGATACCTTTTCCATTCATATATACAATGGTGTTAGCCGTACCTAAATCAATTGCAATATCTGCAGAGAACCAACTTAATATTTTTTTAAACATCTAAAATATCACTTATAAATTTATTTTGCATTAACTAATGCTGAAGCAGTATCTAACATACGGTTTGAAAAACCCCATTCATTATCATACCATGAGAATATTTTCACTAAATTACCATCAACACGCGTTTGCGTAGAATCAAAAGTTGAAGAGTAACTAGTGTGGTTAAAATCTATTGAAACTAGCTTTTGTTTATTATAACCCAGAACATGTTTCAACTCACCTTCAGACGCAGCTTTAAGCAAGCTATTAACTTCATCAACTGTAGTTGCACGAGAAGCAGTAAATGTTAAATCAACCAATGACACATTTGCGGTAGGAACTCGAACTGCCAAGCCATCAAGTTTACCTTTTAATTCAGGCAATACTAAACCAACTGCTGCTGCTGCTCCAGTTTTAGTTGGAATCATTGACATCACAGCAGATCTAGCACGACGAGCATCACTATGATAAACATCTGCTAAAACTTGGTCATTTGTAAAGGCATGAATAGTAGTCATTAAACCTTTTTCAATACCAATGCTATCATTTAAAACTTTAGCAACTGGCGCCAAACAATTTGTTGTACAAGAAGCATTAGATACAACAAGCATATCTTTAGTTAAGATACCATGATTTACACCATATACAATTGTTGCATCAACATCTTTCTCACCAGGAGCTGATAACAATACTTTTTTAGCACCGGCTTCGATATGTGCAATAGCTTTTGCTTTTGAAGTAAATACACCAGTACACTCCATTACCACATCAACTTTTAACTCAGCCCAAGGTAAATCACGAGGGTCACGTTTTGCATAAAATTTAATTAGCTGACCATCAATTTTCAAACCTTGCGATTCAACCACTTCAACTGAATGAGGAAAATAACCCTGTACAGAATCACGCTGCGTAATTAGCGCTTGAACTTCTAAATCTCCACCTAAATCATTAACTGCAACAATTTCAAACTCATTAGTTCTTTTTGATTCATATAATGCACGTAATACATTGCGTCCAATACGACCATAGCCATTAATTGCTATTCTAATTTTTGACATAAAATTTCTCCAAACTAAAAATTACGACTAGTTTAATTTAGCTAAAATAGCTTCAACAGTAAAACCAAACTGTTCAAACAATTTATTGGCTGGTGCTGATTCACCAAAGCTATTCATGCCAATTACAATTCCATCGATGCCAACATACTTATACCAACCGTCACCAACTCCAGCTTCAATTGCCACCATTTTCTTAGCACCACCAAGCACTTTAGTACGGTAGCTAATGTCTTGCTTATCAAATACATTAGTTGATGGCATTGAAACTACACGTACTTTAAGATTTTGTGCTGTTAATTTTTCTGCAACGTTTAATGCTAACTCAACTTCAGAACCTGTTGCAATAATTGCATAATCTGGAGCACTTCCACCATCAACTAATATATAACCACCTTTAGCAATATTAGCAGTTTGCTCTTCAGTACGCTCAATAAATTTTAAATTTTGACGAGAGAA
>RXKI01000020.1:889-17675 GCA_003962895.1 Neisseriaceae bacterium | reverse complement strand
CGGACGAGAAAATCCAAGTTTAACAACTTATGACAATACGCCAGATAACCCAATGGTAAATTCACGTGCAGCAAGCTCTGAAGAATTTCCACAAGAAAACCAATTGTAATTCTTTAATACAAATAAAAAACCTCAACAAATTGTTGAGGTTTTTTATTTTCATCTACCGACTATAAACATCCACGCGTTCACGTAATTCTTTTCCTGCACGGAAATAAACCACATGACGTTCACCTGAATCAACAGCAACACCATGGCGAGGATTACGAACTTTACCTGCAGCACGATGCTTCAATGAAAAGCATCCAAAGCCGCGTATTTCAATTCGCTTACCATCTGATAAACTACTAGATAGCTTACCAAATAATTCCTTAACCAATAAGTCAACTTCTTTACGACCAAGTTTAGGATATAGTTCAGATATATGTTTAATAATATCAGAGCGATTCATAGCCAATTAACCTTGTGATAATTTATCCTGCAATAAAGAACCTAAGTTAGTCGTACCACTAGCTTTTTCAGCTTGTTTAACGCGTTTAACTGCCTCTGCTTCGTCCTTATTATCTTTAGCACGAACAGAAAGAGTAATCAAACGAGTTTTACGATCAACATTAGTAATCATTGCTTCAACACTATCACCAACTGCTAATACTTTAGTAGCATCATCAACTTTTTCAGTAGAAGAATCGCGTGCGGACATTACTGCCTCAACGCCATCTGCTAATGTCACAACAACATTATCAGCTGTAACTTCTTTAACTGTACCAGTTACAATTGAACCACGATCATTATCATTCAAGAAGTTTGAGTGAGGATCCATATCTAATTGTTTAATACCTAAAGCAATACGCTCTTTTTCAACATCAACTGAAATAATCACAGCTTCTACGTCTTGACCTTTTTTGTAGTTGCGAATAGCAGCATCACCGCTTACAACCCAAGAAATATCAGATACGTGTACTAAGCCGTCGATATTACCTTCTAAACCGATGAATAAACCAAAATCAGTGATAGAGCGGATTTGACCACTTATACGATCACCTTTTTTGAATCTATCAGCAAATTCAGTCCAAGGATTAGCTTGACATTGTTTCATACCTAAACTAATACGACGTTTTTCAGGATTAATTTCTAAAATTTGTACTTGTACTTCATCACCAAGTTTAACAACTTTGCTAGGATTAACATTTTTATTGGTCCAATCCATTTCAGATACGTGTACTAAACCTTCAATACCAGACTCAAGCTCAACGAATGCACCGTAGTCAGTAAGGTTAGATACTTTACCATGTAAACGCGTACCTTCAGGGAATCTATCAGCGATACCAACCCAAGGATCATTTAACATTTGTTTCAAACCTAATGAAACGCGATGTTTCTCTTGATCGAAACGAAGAACTTTAGCTTCAATTTCTTGACCAACAGTTAATAATTCTGATGGATGTTTAACACGTTTCCAAGATAAATCTGTAATGTATAATAAACCATCAATTCCACCAAGATCAACGAATGCACCGTAATCAGTAATATTTTTAACGATACCGCTAACAACATTACCTTCTTGCATACGCTCGATAATTGCTTTATTATCTTCGCCAGAACGCTCAGCTAATACAGCTTTACGTGAAATAACGATATTGTTACGACGACGATCAACCTTAATTACTCTAAACTCTACTGATTTGTTATCAAATGGAGCAAAATCACGTACAGCACGTACATCAATTAATGAACCTGGTAAGAATAAACGTACGTTTTTGTACATAACACCAAGACCACCTTTAACGCGACCATATACAAAACCAGTTAAAACTTCAGCGCTTTCTAATGAGCCTTCTAATTCTTCCCAAGCTGCAATACGTAAAGCATCTCCGCGAGAAAGACGAGTTTCACCATTACCATCTTCTACAGCTTTAACAGCAACTTTAACTACATCACCAACTTTAACGGCAACTGTACCAGTTTCATCTTTAAATTCATTAGCTGCGATTGATGCTTCTGATTTTAATCCAGCATCAACAGTTACATATTTATTATCAACTGCTACAACAGTTGCTTCGATAACATCACCCTCACGCACATTTAATAATGGCGAAAGTTGTTGTTCAAAAAGACTTGCAAAACTTTCCACAATCTTTTCCAAAAAAAATAGTTAATATAAAACGCACAACCAATGTTGTACAACTAGTTATGTAATTACTTTTTAAACCAATCAAGCACTTGCCCAATAGTTTCTTCAATACTCAAATTAGAATTATCTAACAACTTGAAGCTTGCATCATAAGTTAATGGCGCAGTTTCACGCTTTGAATCAGCTTCATCACGTTTAAGTATATCTTGCAATACATCATATATTTTAACAGATTTATCAGTACCTTGCAACTGCTCAAACCTTCTTTGAGCCCTTTTCTCGGCACTAGCTGTTAAAAAAACCTTTAAATTAGCATTCGGAAAAACCACACTACCCATGTCTCGCCCATCAGTAATCAAACCAGGCAGTTTGGCAAAATCACGTTGAAACTGCAATAGCTTTTGTCTCACTTCAGGTATAGCACTGTATTTTGACGCAAGCATACCAACTTGCTCATTACGTAGTTCATTAGTGACATCTTGCTCATTTAGATATACATTGCCATTTTTAAACGACAAATTCATCTCATCAATTAGCCCAACTAGCTCATCATTAGATAATTCATTACCCGCAGCATTTTTCAAAACCCATAAACCTAACGCTCGATAAATAGCCCCAGACTCCAAATAATGAAAACCGAGTTTTTCAGCAATTTTACGCGCAATAGTACCCTTCCCAGAGGATGCTGGACCATCAATAGTAATAATAGGAATCATAATATACCAATATTAGAAATTAAACTGTAAACCAGCCATAACAAAATTCTGTGTATTGTAACTACTAATTGCATAATCTTCAACATTAATTTTGAAATAAGGAAAAATGGGAAATGCAATACCTACACCATAGAGCAATGCTCCAGTATTATTATAATTATCTCCATCTACAAATGCCCAACCAGCTTTACCATAGATATCGACAACAGGAATAGGCAAGATACCTTTTACCGCAGCATCCCAAAAATTATTACCCTGATTCCAAGTGTAACCACCTTCTATAGCAAAGTAATTGTTGAACATATATCCAGCATTAGCATTGTAGGCTAAATCATAGCTATCTACAGTTGACGTACCAGCATTGGCATTAATATATACATCGGTACTGGCATAAGTAGCCGATGCAGCACACAACATTAGTAACACTAATAATTTTTTCATACTCTCAATCCAACATCTCTTAAAACATAAATTAAATTATAATACACCAATCTTGCTTCAAACAAAAAGCCATCGATAAAATCGACAGCTTCCTATTTAAATAAACCACAAGATTATTTAAAAAACTTAGAAACTTTATCAAACCAAGATTGACTCTTAGGATGTTGATTTGAATTATGCTTAGCTACGTCCCCAAATTTTTGTAGTAATTCTTTCTGTTCAGAACTAAGTTTAACTGGAGTCTCAACAAAAATATGACAATACATATCTCCATTGGTAATACCACGTAGCGCCTTCACACCTTTATCTCTAATTCGTAACACCTGATTAGTTTGTGTACCTTCTGGTACTTTAAGTTTAACACTACCACCATTTAATGTTGGTACATCAACTTCACCACCAAGAGATGCGATAACAAAGCTCACAGGCACTTCACAATGTAAATCTTTTCCTCTACGCTCAAAGAAACCATGTTGCTTAACGGTTACATGAACATATAAGTCACCATTTGGGCCACCATTTAATCCTGCTTCACCCTCACCGGTTAAACGAAGTGTGCTACCGTTATCAATACCAGCAGGAATTGATACCTTAACCGTTTTATTTTGTTTTACTAAACCACTACCACGACAATCTGAACATGGATTTTTAATTGCTTTACCACGCCCATGACAATCTGGACAAGGTTGTTGCACAGAGAAAAACCCTTGTGAAAAACGTACCTGACCAACGCCATTACAAGTCTTACAAGTAACAACATCTTCAGGTTTTTTAGAACCTTTACCATCACAAGTTCCACATTTTTCAGTGCGTGGGAATTTAACTTCTTTTTCTAACCCAAGAGCTGACTCTTCCAAGGTAATTTGAACAGTATACTCTAAATCTGAACCCTTCATTGGTGCATTTGGATTACGCTGAGATCTACGACCACCGCCAAAAATATCACCAAAAGCATCAAAGATATCTTCAAATCCTCCGCCACCAGAGAACCCTTCAAAGCCTCCACCACCGGCTGAATTACCACCAACGCCAGCATGACCAAATTGATCATACATTTGCTTTTTCTGTGCATCAGATAAAACTGCATATGCTTCTTGCAATTCTTTAAACTTATCTTCAGCTTGTTTTTTTTCAGCATCAGGCAATCCAGAAACTCGATCTGGATGGTACTTCATTGCTAATTTACGATAGGATTTTTTAATCTCATCATCACTAGCACCTTTAGTAACGCCTAATACTTCATAATAATCTCTTTTTGACATATCTCTTCCCAAATAAACTTTTTACCTACCACATATAAGGCTTATATACAATTAATCAAGTTAATAAAATAATTAACTACAAAAATCTTTTAGTATCATATAGTTACTATCGCGTTTAGCATTAGACCCCAAACTTTTAAACATGCTGCAATAACGCTTGCCACCATTGCAAGAAACACTATCTAACATTACACCATCTTGATAACAACCATCGGTTTTAGCTAAATTAATAATCTTTGCTGCAGTATAAGAGCTAAATGTTTTCTTAATTTGATTCTTTGATGGCTTACTTAATAACTTCACTATACCATTTTTATATAAATAAGTATATAGAATGCCATCACCTAAATATGGATTATTTTGTGGAGTACTAACTTGCAATGCGTCATCACTCTCAATAACTGAGGTAAATGGCAAACAACTACCAAATGCTTGAGTGGTTCTATATTTAGTTTCATGTATTGAAAGTATTCGATATTGAACATCGCAATTATTATCACCTGAACCAACTGCAAATAATAAAACCTGATCGCCACCCAACAAGTATGCTTTTACCAATTTTATTGGCACTACTGATGTAATAGCGGTATTAATATTATCTACTTTTACACCATAAAGAGGTAGCGTTTGACTATTATTAGCATAGCTCTGAACAATACCCGCACTAGTTCTTATACCAACCTGCAATACAGTCTCAATAGAAGTTTTACTTTCTTGAGATGTTATATTAGTACTCTCAATATCAGATTCTTTACGCTCCATAACTTGAGATAATAGGTCATCATAATCAGTTACGACAGGCGTATTATCTACATTATCTCCACCAGCACTTGTCTTATCTGATGCAAAATAATAAACTCCAATACCACCTAGTACTACAACTAAAATTATTATTGGAATTAGTTTTGTTAATTTACTCATTTTATCTTTACAAAAAACCTCACTAAAAAATCAGTGAGGATAATTCAAAATTATTTATTGTAGTTATTGACCTTGCATTTTTTGACGCTGTTCCATTAATTGCTCTAATTTAGGGAAGCACGCCATATTGCTTTCAATCATGTGTCGATTTTGAATCATCAATTTACCCATCGTACACGCATCATCTTTATGATAAGCAGCATCAATACCTTCGTGATTTTTCTTAATTTGTGCTCTTACTGAATCACAATTAGATTCACTACTTGCAGCAAATGCAACACCGCAACTAGTAGCTAAAGCTATAAGTAAATATTTTTTCATAATTGACTCCTATAATAAATTAAACAGAAGCAGCTAAAATTTTAGCTTTATCTGTATTTTCCCAAGTGAACTCAGGCTCTTCACGACCAAAATGTCCATAAGCTGCAGTCTTATGATAAATTGGGCGTAATAAATCTAATTCATGAATAATTCCTTTAGGACGTAAATCAAAATGCTCTAAAACTAATTTTTCAATTTTACGATCATCAATTTTGCCAGTGCCAAATGTATGTACATTAATCCCAACTGGTTTAGCAACCCCAATTGCATAAGCAATTTGTACTTGGCAAGTTTTAGCAAGACCTGAAGCAACAACATTTTTAGCAACATAACGAGCAGCATAAGCTGCTGAACGATCAACTTTAGATGGATCTTTACCCGAGAATGCACCACCGCCATGAGGTGCAGCACCACCGTACGTATCAACAATAATTTTACGACCAGTTAATCCACTATCACCCATTGGTCCACCAATCACAAATCTACCTGTTGGATTAATGAAGTATTTAGTATCTTTAGTTAACATATGCACAGGTAGTACTGGTTTAATAATTTCTTCAATAACAGCTTCTTCAATTTGTTTATGCGTTAATTCTGGATCATGCTGGGTTGATAGTACAACCGTATCAAATGCAATTGCACGACCGCTTACACTATCATATCGCACTGTTAACTGAGCTTTTGCATCTGGACGAAGCCATGCCAATTGTCCAGACTTACGAATATTTGACTGTTGTTCCATCAAACGATGAGAATAATAAATAGGTAATGGCATTAATGTTGGTGTTTCATCACAAGCATAACCAAACATTAACCCTTGGTCACCTGCACCCATATCTAGATCTAACCCTTCACCCTCATTTACCCCTTGAGCAATTTCTGGAGACTGTTCATCGTAATTTACTAATATTGCACAGCTATCTGCAGCAAAGCCGTATTCGTTCTTCGTATAACCAATTTTACGAATGGTATCACGCGCAACTTGTTGATAATTAACATGCGCCGTGGTTGTAATTTCACCAGCTAACACCACTAAACCAGTATTTACTAATGTTTCAGCAGCTACACGCGCATACTTATCTTGTGTAAACACCGCATCCAAGATCGCATCTGAAATCTGATCTGCAACTTTATCTGGATGCCCCTCTGACACTGATTCAGAAGTAAATAAAAATTCTGACATATAACCTCAAACTATTTAATTTTAATTTAAAAACAAATTATTATAACATTCAATAAAAAACCATAACAACTTATTAGGCAAATCTAGCCTAACAAAGATTGTTTATATAATAGCTCTAAATCTTTAATTAATCGTTTACTAGATACATGATACAGCGTTTTCAACTCCTGTGCAAACAATGATATTCTAAGCTCTTCAATTTTATAATAAAAATCTTTCATTTCTGCTGAAACTATTTTGTTTTTACATTCTAATTCTTCACAATAATCATACCACAATGAAAATACACTTTCGATTTCATCGCTATATTGCGTATCACGAGAAGAATTAGCGCTGTATTTATTAATGCGTAAAATAATTGCTTGTAAATAACGTGGATATTGATACAAAAACTCTAGCTTGGTACTCTCCAAGAACTTAGGATAAATTAACCACTCTAAATGTTCAATAATTTGCTCTTCTAAAACATGCCCACTGATTAGCTGTTTAATTTGTTTATAAAGCTTTGCAATTAATGTAAACACACGACTAAACTCTAGATTATTTTCAGATACACTTATGCGAATATTATTTAAGGCCGCTTCAAAGATTTCTTTACTCTCAAATTTTAAATCACTTGGTAAATTTACTAGAATACTATTATTAACAATTACCTTTTCATATGCATTAAGCAACTCTTCTTGTGTATAATCATTTCTAAATGTCATTGCTGCAATATTAAACTCATTGCTTTTTTTTGCTCTTACATACTTAATTTGATCAGCTAATTTTAGCCTAAATAGTGCAATTAATCCTTTTGTGGTATTTATCCGAGCTTTATTGATATCGGCTGCTATTGATAGCTCGATCTGCTTCTCTTTATTAATAATTAAACTATTATATCCACGAAGTTGATTAACGTTGATTGGCTCGAACAAATTGGCTAATTCAATCGTATAATCACAAATAATTCTCTTTTCTGTAGTTGCACTTTTAAGCATTAAATTATCTATTTTATTATTCAATTTTTGGCGAATTTCTACTAAATTATCACCACTATCTATAACTTTTTTATCACTTATGATTTGAAAATGACAATTTAAGTAACTTGGGTAAATAATTTCAGATAATTTTACTAAATCAAGCTGAATCTTTTGCTTTAAAGCAAACTGATAAAATTCGTTAGCTATTGGTTTAGATTGATCAGATTCTTCTAAAAATTTACTAATTGATTCTTGCAATGGATTAAACATTAACCGAGTTGCTTTTGGTAGAGACTTAATCAAATAATTAATTTTATCGCGAATAAGTCCAGGAACTAACCACTCAAAAGCTTCTACATTAAGCATCAGTAAATCAGGCAAATTAACCCGAACATTCATACCATCGATCGGACTGTCGTGATCAAAAATGTATTTCACAGATAATTTAATGCCATTATTTATGATGCTTTCTGGGTAAAGTTCACTATGACTTACATCATTAGTTAATTTAGCAATAAATTCATCTTTATTTAGCCTAAACTGAATATCACCGTGAGTTTTAATAAAATTTTCTAAACTAGCTAAATCAAATACATCATGCGGGATAACTTCATCATAAAAGCTAAATAATTCATCATCAATAATCGCAAATGATGTGCGTAATTTATCTTCGATTTTCTCAATCTCACGAATTACATTTAGGTTGTAAGTAATAAAACCAATGTTTCTTGTTAGATTATTTGCAACCAATCCATCGCGAAGCATAATTTGGCGAGATTCAACTTTATCAATATTGGCATATGATACTTTTGCTTGCTCAATCTCAAGTCCAAATAACAATGCATGTTTAGTTGCAACAACTTGCCCACGTTTTGCACTCCAAGTAACGCCATCATAAGTATATTTAAACAAATGTTTAGCAACCTCAGATAACCACTCTGGTTTAATTTCTGCACAAAATCTAGCAAATAACCGTGTCGTTTCAACTAAATTGGTTGACATTATCCACTGGCTTTTTAGTTTCAAATTTAATGACGGATGCAAATAAAATTTGCGCCCATTGGTGCTACGGTAATAATTTTCAACAATGTCTTTAACACCAACATTTAGTACAAACCCTGATAATATTGCTTTATGAATACTATTATAATCAGCTTCAAGTTGGTTTTCATTAAATTTAAGCCCAAGCATAACTTCTTTTAATTGACGATGCATCTCATGCCACTCGCGCATACGTATAACAGACAAGAAATGATAATGACAAAGCTCAATTAATTGCTTATTAGATTTTTTGTGCTTAATTTGTTCATGATACCATTGCCATAATTTCAAAATCTGCGTAAATTCAGATGTTTCATCGTACCAAATTTTATGACGCTCTCGAATTAAATTTTGATGCTCAATAATCATTTCGCGAGGATCTTGAATAGCTAAAAACGATACGACTATCAATGCTTCCTTTAATGCACCAAATTTTGTAGCACTCAATAATATTTTAGCCAACTGCACATCAATTGGTATTCTGGCTAATAGCAATCCTTCTTGCGTAAGTTGATTCCGTTCATCAATTGCACCAACTTGAAATAAAGTTCTAAACCCTTCGTTATATGCTTTGTTATCTGGCATATCCAAAAATTGAAATTCGCGGGCATCACCTAATTTGAACGACAATAACTTCAATACAACATTGGCCAAGTTGCTTCGGAGCAATTCTGGCTCAGTAAATTCACGGCGCGTTTTAAACTCAGTCTCACTAAACAATCGAACGCACAAGCCATTACTAACGCGTCCTGCACGCCCCATTCGCTGTTTAGATGACGCTTGACTAATTGCTTCAATATTTAATTGCTCAACTCGATTACGTAAACTATAACGCTTTACTCGTGCCAATCCAGTATCAATTACAAATTTAACGCCTGGAATAGTCAATGATGTTTCTGCAACGTTTGTTGATAAAATAATCTTTAACCGACCATTTTGTGCAAATACCTTAGCCTGTTCTTCTGCATTTTGCCGAGAAAATAAAGGTAGAATTTCATAAGTTTTTAAATTGGTTTTGCGTAGATAATTTAAGCATGACTTAATTTCTTTTTCACCAGGTAGAAACACTAATCCATTCCCAGCTTCCACCTCAAGTGCTGCCGTAATAGCTTGATAAATTGCTTGATTTAATGAGACGTCATCTTCATCTTCGCTATATGGTTGATAAATCACATCAACTGGATAAGTTTTACCTTCTACATTATGAATAATACTATTGGGGAAAAATTCAGCTAATTTATTATTTTCAATCGTAGCTGAAGTGATAATTATTTTTAAATCTGGTCGCTTCGCCAAGATTGATTTGAGATATCCCAAAATAAAATCTATATTTAAGCTACGTTCGTGTACTTCATCAATAATTAATGCCGAATATTGTAATAATAATTTATCACTTTGAATCTCCTGAAGCAACACACCATCTGTCATCAATTTCAATGATGTAGTATCACTAGTTTTATCATTAAAGCGCATTTTGTATGCTACAACTTGTTGAGCATTATCACCAACTTCGCTACTAATTCGATTAGCCAATGAACGAGCAGCAATTCGCCTTGGTTGAGTATGTCCAATTAATCCTCGTTTTGCATAATCCATATCTAAAAGAATTTTAGGCAATTGCGTAGTTTTACCAGATCCAGTTTCACCACAAACTATTAACACCTGATTATCTTGTATTAATTTCTTCAGATTATTAACATCATTACTAACTGGCAAATTATCAGGATACGATATCTGCAAATCATCTAATAACTTAACTCGCTTTTCATAAGATGTAATTTGTTGAGTAATTTTATTAACCCAAAAATTATATTTTGACTGATTACTCTTATTTCGTTCTAATTGTATTGACCAATACTCTGTAAATGTTAAACCTAAATTTTTAATTCTATCTACTAATGATTTGTTATTTTCATCCATTAATCTTATTACTTTATAAAAATAAAGCCCCATAATTACTATGGAGCTATATTGACCAAAAAACCTAATTACTCTGGATTTTTTGCCACAGTTTTAGCAACCCAATCAACTAATTTAGCATCGTAATCAGACAGTAAATCACTACTAGATTTAACAAATCCTATTGGCGTGCCATCTGTTTGCTTAGTATCATCATACAAGAAGCTACCGATTAATTCATTATCTTTAACATTTATTAACTCATTAAAGATTAACAAGTGTGCTTTATAGCTATCTTTATTAGTATTCATCTCATGACGTATAATGCGCACACTAGAGATTAAGCGATAATCAGCTGTAACTATAGAGCTATTTGAGCTAACGCCTTTAAATAAACAAGCATTAGTTAAACTTTGCATCATATTCTGGTGAACCATTCCTGAGACTGGAATTGCCCACTGACTGTACGCATAAGAATTAATCAAATAACTCTCTGTTGAGTAGTATATTTTATAATCACTATATGGCAATACTACATCAGGAGCAGAAACATAAAGCACTGAACTATGAGTATAACTCTTACATAAACCCATTTTTTGATTAAGATCACGTCCATCATTTAATTGATAAGTCTGTGTCGCGCGTTTAGTTTGAGGACCAAGTATTGAACCACAACCAACTAAACTCAAAATACTACTTAGAATTATTATTTGTTTTAATTTCATATTATTACTCCTTTGGTCCAGGTTGTGCAGGTGCTGTACCACGTACAAACACTGATGGATTATTATTTACTGTTCTTAATAAATCATTAAACTGTAGTGTAATACTACTCATATTACTAACTGATTGATTTAAGTTTGGCAATAATATCGTATTAATACTTGCTAATGTATCATTCTGAACAGTTTCTAAAATTAAACCTAATTGTGCACTGTTTGACTCTAACGACGTTGATAACTGAGACATTTTAACAATTGCAACATTTAAATTTTCCGTATTTTCGTTTACATGATGTAAAACTTGAGCCACCATATACAATGAACTTTCAATGCTATGTGATTGAGAAGCAATTGCTGTAGTCATTACATCGATATTAGATACGATGTGATTTACATGATCAATATTTGACTCATTTAATAAATGTTTTAAATCAGTTGAAATATCACTAATATTATTTCCAATTTTTTGTGCTTGATCTGTAATTGTTGTTAGCAAAGAAGTTCTTGAGTTAAGTACTGGATATGGCATTTTATTATGTGGCTCAATTTTTGTTCCTTTTAAAGTTTGATCAACTGCTAAAGAAACGTATGACATTCCTGTAATACCCTGTGACTTAACAGTTCCATAGGTTGCAGTAGTCAATGGTATATTTGATAAAACTTTAATATTTACCACAATATTATCAAGATCTTTGTCATCTATCGTAATAGAAGAAACTTTACCGACTTCAACACCATTCAATTTAACTATTGAACTAGTACTTAGTCCATCAACAGCCTCATGAAATACAACAGTATAATTATTATATGTTTGTCTGCTTGATTCTGAAAACCATAATAAAATTGCTATAATAACAACAAAACCACCCAATACAAACAATCCTGTTGATAAGTATTTTTTATTATTACCCATTAAATGACTCCTTCCCATGTTTGGAATAATACGCTTTTGTAATTAATCCACGATCTCCGTTAAAATAATTATATAAATCTGGTAACTCTTTACAATTTGCAGCTTTAATCACACTATCATGAAACGCGACTTTTTTACCACTTAAGTATATAATTTCATCACTCAAACGCCAAATTGAATCCAAATCATGCGTAATCATAATTACAGTAAATTTTAATTGGCGCTGTAAATCCAAAATTAAAGCATCAAAGTCAGCTGCGCTATTAGGATCTAGTCCTGCGGTTGGCTCATCCAAAAACAATATACGTGGATCTAAAGCAAGCGTTCTTGCTAATGCTGCACGCTTTTGCATACCCGGACTAATTTCTTTGGGGTATTTATTGTATGCGACCTCTTTGAGCCCAGTAATGCGTAACTTCTGATAAGCAAGTTCTTTTATAGTTTCATGTGAGAAGTTTGAATACTCTTGAAGTGGAAACATTACGTTCTCAAGCACTGTCAATGAATTATACAACGCTCCTTGTTGAAACATCATACTCATTTTGCTAAGTGCACGTTTAGTTTCTATATCATCAATGTTGTATTTACTAATTTCATCACCCATTAAATAAATCTGCCCACATGTAATTGGTTGAAGCATCATTATTTCACGGATCAATGTTGTTTTACCACAACCACTGGCACCAATAATAGTCGCTACTCGATTTGAATGAATAGTTAAATCTAGATCTTTATGTACCCATTCACCATCAAAGCACATGCCAAGCTTTTTTATCTCAATTATAGGCATTAAACTATGATCTGACATATTTAATTTACTCCTAATATTTTGAATAAAATTGCAAAAATTGCATCTACCATTACAATTAAACAAATTGAAATAACTACACTTTTAGTTGTTTGTGTACCTATACTATCTGCATTAGACTTTACTTTTAATCCACAGTAGCACCCTACCATACCGATAATCCATGCAAAAAAGAAGCTTTTAAATACTCCAATCCAAAATTGATTAATTGATACATTATAGTGTAAACGTTGGATAAATAAATCTGGCGTAATCCCTAATAAAGGACCAGCACAAATTAGACCACCAAACATACTTGCCACATCTGCAATCATTGTCAAAACAGGCAATGCCAACAAAAGACCTATAACTTGAGGTACGATAAGACGCTGCATAGGTGAAATACCCATTGTGCTTAATGCATCAATCTCTTCTTGTACCTTCATAGTACCAATTGACGCAGCTATAGCTGAGCCAGTACGACCGGCAACAATAATTGCAGTAATCAATGGTGTAACTTCACGTAAAAGCGCAATACCTAGGAAATTAACCACATAAATATTAGCACCATAAGTAGAAAACTGTGGAGCCATTTGATAAGTTAAATTCACACCAAGTAAGAAGCACAAGCCCGATGTAATTAAAACACCTTTAATCCCAGCAGACTGAATAGTTTCAACTACTCGATGAATTGATAATGATCCATTTTTCTTGAACAATGAGTACATTGAGAAGCATAAATAACCAAAGAATTCTAATAACTGAGCTGAAATAGTTGCAATACTAGAGAAAAACCCCTCTGAGTCTTGCTCTTCATTTGTATATTTATTGTATTCAGATTTTTCAAGCAACATAAAATTTTTAGTCGAATCAAAGAATAACTGATTTTCGCTATCTAATAATACATCATAAGTTTTTTTAGTTTTATTAGCTAATTTTTGACACAACTTATGAATAAAATACATTCCTGTTGTATCAGTTTTTTCTATATTCATTCCATCGATAGTTGTAACCGACACACTAATCCTATCTACAATAGACAGCATTTCTTCATCAATAGATGTCCAAGTCCAACTACCACTAAGAACTAACGAATTTTGTTTCAACTCAATTTTGGCTAAATCAACCTTATGATCTTTTGATAATGAGTTCTTATACATATTCCTCCTTCTTCAAATTATGGAGTTTTATAGCTTATTCTAAACAACCACATTAAATAACTTGCACACAGATAGACAACAAAAAAACTATAAACTACAATATCTGGGAAATTTAAGACTAGCACCAATAATAACAATGATATTAACAAAGTTCTAAATGGTGCTTTTTTATGTAAATGAAATTCTTTAAAGCTATAAAACTTGATATTACTAATCATAGTTAACGCTGTAAGAATTAATAAAGCTACCCCAACATACCTAGTAACATCTGAATTTAACCAAGAATAATAATCTTTATATGCATTAGTCAAATAAATGTAACCAACCACAAGACCAGCAGCAGCTGGTGAAGGTAACCCTGAAAAGAAATATTTACTATATCTTGTGCTATTAGTTTGAAACTTGGCAAGCCTAATTGCCACACATGCACAATAAATAAAAGATATTGCAACACCTGTTTTTGCACCAAACTGATGTCCATACCATAGATACGTAATTAATGATGGTGCAACACCAAAAGCCACCATATCGGCTAAATTATCTAGCTCAGCACCAAATGGCGAAGATGTCTTAGTTAATCGAGCAATACGACCATCCAAACCATCTAAAACCATAGAAATAAAAACCGCTACACAAGCCAACATTATATGACCAGATACAGCCTGAACCATTGCATAAAAACCGCTACACATTGATGCAACAGTAATCATGCTTGGCACTATAAAAATAGCTGAGTTTTTACTTCTATGATGATATCGCATATAAATTCTATTAGAAAATTAAGATAATTTTGCTAATATAGTTTCAGTCGCTTTCACTTTTTGACCAATAGTTACTAATGGTACAACATCTAATGGCAAATATAAATCAACACGTGAACCAAAACGAATAAATCCATAACGTTCACCACGTTTTAACATATTGCCAATTTTTGTATAACATCATATACGGCGAGCAACAAGTCCAGCAACCTGGACAAAAGTAATTTTAACTCCATTCGTTAAACGAACAACTACAGCGTTACGCTCATTCTCACTAGAAGCTTTATCAAAATCAGCGTTTACAAATTTACCTTTGAAATATTGAATATCAAGAACTTCGCCGTCAACTGGAGAGCGGTTTGAATGAACATTAAATACATTCATAAACACACTAATTTTTAAAGCTTCAACATTTTGATATGGATCGTGTGCTTTTTCAATACAAATTATTTTACCATCAGCAGGTGACAAAATCACATTTTCATCTTGGGGAATAGTTCTTGCTGGATCACGGAAAAATTGTAAAACAAAAACAGCTACCAAAATAAATGGCAACGCAGGTAAAAACCCTGCTAAAAATAATACAGCTAACGCTAATGAGCTACTAATACCAATAAACAACCAACCTTCTTTAGCAAATTTAGGGTGTGGATAATGTTTCAAATTCTACTCCTTAAAACAACTTTATTAATCTTGAATACTACCAATTATATCATTAATATCAACAGGCTTTCTAGCATTTGTATGATTTACTTCAATTGGATTACTTGGGCTAGCAACAATTGGCGCAGGCGAATTATTGTTTTTTATACTATTACCCACACCCGATGAATCAGTTTTATTTATGCCGTTCGAGGTTTCATCACCATTTAATATATCTTCTGCATTACCCGAATCATCTTGACCTATACCGGACTCGTTTTCGCTACTTAAATCTGATTCATATTGCACTCCAATTCGCATAGAGTCGTAATAGTATTCTGTATTTCCATTCCAAGTTCCCCCAGGAATTGCAACCATACCTGCTGGCATTGGTAAACTCCGCACCGGAGAATCTTTGAGTGCATACTTCATAAAATCAATCCAAATAGGCAAAGCTAGTGTTGCACCATATTGGCGACCAAGACTTTTTGGTTGATCATAACCAACCCAAGCGACTGTTACTAAATCAGGTGTAAAACCATCAAACCAAACATCTTTGGAATCATTAGTAGTACCTGTTTTACCGGCAACATCATCTCGATGAAGCTCTTTATACGCTTTTGCACCAGTACCATACTTGGCAACATCTTTTAAGATACTTGTCATAATAAATGCATTACGCGGATCAATTACTTGATTATTTTGGCTCATCTGTTGTGGAGCCGTAGTTGCAATTACGTTATCATTAGCATCAGTAATTTTAGTTATAAAATATGGCTGCAATAGGTACCCACCATTAGCAAATACCGCATAAGCTGAAGCCATTTGAATTGGCGTCACTTCATTAGCACCAAGCCCCATAGTTAAGTATGGTTGGAATTGATTTTTAGGGAATCCAAATTTAGTTACGTAATCAATTGTAAC
>RXKI01000020.1:355-687 GCA_003962895.1 Neisseriaceae bacterium | reverse complement strand
ATAAATGGTTTGAAACTCGAACCTGGTTGACGATTAGCTTGCATAACATGATTAAAATTGTTATAAGTAAAATCAAATCCACCCATCAATGCCTTAATTCCACCTGTTTGTGGATCAAGTGCCACTAAAGCACCCTGCACTTGTGGTAACTGACCTATTTGCCATTCATTATTTTGTTTGTACACACGAATAACTGACCCAGGTAAAATTTGTTTGCCACCTTTGCCATTTAAAGCATTTTTAACTACGGCTAATTGTTTACCAGAAATTACAATATGATCACCATTACGTACGATCGCGGTAATTTGATTAGGATTTGCATCTAATACAAT
>RXKI01000020.1:0-305 GCA_003962895.1 Neisseriaceae bacterium | reverse complement strand
AGTTAGTCCATCAAACTGTGCCATTGCAGCTTGATCTAAAGTTTGATCGGCTTCAGTGGTTAAGTCAACCCGTTGTTCTGGACCATTATAACCACGTGACAAATCATAATTCAACAACCCTTTACGCAACGCAACATATGCGGCTTGTTGCATTTTACTATCAACAGTAGTATAAACCTTAAATCCTTGAGTGTAGATCGCATCGCCATAGGTTGGATACAAATACTGACGAACCATTTCAGCAATAAAACCACCAGAATCAGTTGAATCTTTAATAGTCCCTTTAATTACCGTGATTTTCTCAT
>RXKI01000117.1 GCA_003962895.1 Neisseriaceae bacterium | reverse complement strand
AAAATGTGGTGCTACATATAGTCCAACAGAATTAATTGATCCATATTCTGCAGTTTCTGGTAGTAAGCCTGTAATGCGTGAGTCAGAGCATTATTTTTATAAATTAAGCGAGTCTGGTGAATTTTTACAGTCATGGTTATCTGCAAATGGCAGACTTCAGCCAGAAGCTCGCAACAAAATGCAAGAGTGGCTAGAAAATGGTTTGCAAGATTGGGATATTTCACGTGATAAACCATATTTTGGTTTTGAGATTCCAGGTGCACCAGGGAAATATTTTTATGTTTGGCTTGATGCACCAGTTGGTTATTTGAGTAGTTTTTTACATTACTGTAAAGTAAATAATCTTAACTTTGATGACTTGTGGAACTCTACTGATACCAATATTTATCACTTTATTGGTAAAGATATTTTGTATTTCCATGCGTTATTTTGGCCAGCAGTATTAAATGATGCAGAGTATCGTACGCCAACTAGTTTATTTGTCCATGGTTTCTTAACGGTAAATGGCGAGAAAATGTCTAAATCGCGCGGTACATTCATTACTGCACGTAGTTATTTAGATAGTGGGTTAAATCCTGAGTTTTTCCGTTATTACATAGCAAGTAAACTTACTAGTAAAATTGAAGATATTGATTTGTCTTTTAACGATTTCGTTGCGAAAATTAACTCTGAATTAGTTGGTAAGTATGTGAATATTGCTTCTCGTTCAGCTGGATTTATTAGTAAAAAATTTGCTGGTAAATTAGCTGAAAACATTATTGATAGAAGCATGCTAGATAAAGTATTAGCTATACAAAATGAGGTAATGGAGCTCTATACTAGTCGAGAATTTGCTAAAGCGGTTAAGCTGATTATGTCGATGATTGATGAAGTAAATCAATATGTTGATAATACAAAACCTTGGGTTTTAGCAAAAGAAGAAGATCAACTTGACGAATTACATCAAATTTGTACAATTTTGATTAATTTATTTAGAGTTTTTGCGATATACTTGAAGCCTATTGTGCCAAATTTGGTTAAGCAAATAGAACAATTTTTGAATGTAAATGAGCTGACATGGGGTGATCTAAGTGCTAATTTAGTATCGCACACAATTAACCAATACAGCCATTTAATCACGCGTGTAGAAGAAAATATGATAGAAAAAATATTAGAGTTAAATAAATCAGAAGAAGTTGTTGAGCAAAAAAACACTCAACAATATGAAGCAATAGCAGAAACAATTTCAATCGATGATTTTAGTAAACTTGATTTACGAATTGCAAAAATTGTTGCAGCAAGTCACGTTGAAGGTGCAGATAAATTAATTCAATTAACTTTGGATATCGGTAGTGAACAGCGTAATGTTTTTGCTGGTATTAAATCAGCATATGACCCAGCTACATTAGTTGGTAAGCATACGGTAATGGTCGCAAATTTGGCACCTCGTAAGATGAAATTTGGAATGAGCGAAGGCATGGTCTTGGCTGCGAGTTTTGAAGATAAAAATGGTGGATTATATATTCTTGAACCACATGAAGGCGCTAAGCCTGGTATGCGTGTTCGTTAATTTTAACTTATAAAATTTATCAGAGAAAAATATGAATATTAAAAAAATATTATTGGCAGCATTAAGTGTTGGTGGTTTAATAACACTTTCCTCTTGTGGAAGCGGTGCCGAATCACCAACCAATAATCAAAATTACGGCGATGTAGTGTCTTTATCTAAGCAACAGTTGAATTCGATTCCTGCAGGTTTTATGGATCTTCCTGTACCTTTACCATATTATAAATTTGGTTCTCTTGGTGTAATTACTAGTGCGGCAGGTGACTATTTGGATTTACAGCGTACAGATGTAGATGGTTTGACACCAATTACTATTCAAAATAATATAGCAACATCAGATAATTATAATTATATGCCAATTGGCATGGCTTTAGCAGCATTGACAAGTCCAAGTGAATTTCCTTCGTTGGCTGAGTCTGTTTCAGCATATTCTGTTGAATATAAAACACCTGGACAAAATGCAAGTACTGATCCTGCTCAGATTGTTCGTACGGCATCAGGCTTGATAATCACACCAAACATGAAGCAAGGTCAAAAAATTAAAGGTGTGGTGGTTTATTTTCATCCAACTACTGTTGGTAAAAACCAAGTTCCATCTTGCCTTGGGGCTCCAGTTGCTGGGTTACCAACCATTTCAAAAAATATACCAGAATATTGTAATATTACCACGATAGATAATACTGGGGCTGCTACGTTTGCAAGTTTAGCATTTATTTATGCCGCGAATGGCTATGTGGTAGTTGCACCAGATTATGTGGGGCAGGGTTCGGATGCGTATAATGTACATCCATATGTTGCATATCCAGAAGTTAATGTATTGTCGGCTGTGAATATGTTACCGGCGACTCGTCAAATTTTGTCTACTGATTATGGGATATCTGAAAGCCAAGTGTTACCATTATTTGTAACTGGGTATTCAGAGGGTGGTGGCTATGCATTAAAAGCATCACAAATGATTCAATCTGATAGTAATTTTACTACAAAATATGGTTTATCTTTAAAGATGACTTCGCCTCAAGAGGGTGCGTATTCACTTAAAGATCAAATGGACTTTGCATTTGCTGAAGCTTATGACGGCGTATTTAATTGTCCAACAGAAAGCTGCGGTCAGATAAATTTAGCTGTTGAAAGCCAGTATTTAGAGTCTGTGAATCCTTGGAATGTTGGTTCTGCATATTATGCCGCACAAACGAAACCTTACTTGGTGAGTTATGTCTTGACGGCAGTAAATTATTATAAGTTTAATAATTTATCATCTGCTTATGATTTTACAATGAAGCATAAGTTTTGGGCTGATGTTCCTGTTGAAAGTGTAATTGCAAACTTATATGAGTTGTATTCTGCACAACTGGGTTATGTATTTACTGGAGGGGAAATTATTGGTTCTATAGTTGGAAATGCAATAGGATTAAATAACTATGATTATTTAGCTAAGCCAAAAATGAATTTATATATTGGTAATACTCCATTACCATTAACGCTAGCATCTACGACTCCCAATGGAGTACCGTTTGGTAATAATAATAATGGTAATAGATTCATGAACCAAGGTATACAAACCAATCCTGATTTTGAGCAAGTTGTTAATCAAGGAACAACATATAATTGGAAGACAAATTCACCAATAAACTTTATTCATTTACGCAATGACTCTGCAGTTACACCATTAAACTCAAAACAAGCTATAAGTTGTATGAAATATGGTAAAAATTTTACTGGAGATAATTCATTAGCTCAGCCTTCAGCTGGTGGTTGCTCTGTTGTGCCAAGTGGTAATTTAATTGGAGATACCGAAATTCCAAATTATCAAATTACAAACAGTTTAGCTCAAATGACTCCTGGAGATGATGCTGCAATTTCGCAATTTTTTGTGAATCCTAGTAAGGCTTCAAATCCAGCTGGTTATGTTTATGTACAAACGATGAACAACATTGAGTCTACAGTTCTACGAAGTGATGATGTTACTGGTACTCCATTTGATCATGGTGATATGTTTGTATTAGGTAATATTATTGCGTTATGTAATTTTGAAAATATGCTTGAGAGTGATACTATTTCTAGTTTCTGTCCGAGTAAGTATAATCCAGATTAAGATTTAAAAAGCTACTTATTAATAAGTGGCTTTTTTTATGTGCGTTAGTTTTATGTTTAAATGTTAAAATTATCCTCTGATATTATTTGAAAGAATTTAGTAATGGTATTTTTTGAAATTTTAACAAGTTTATTTTTAATGGGTCTAGCAGGGCTTTTTTCTTTAATACTTATTTCTAGTATGTTCGGATGTTTTGGATTTATGTTGTTTTGGGGAGCGATGCTAGGATTTTTTATAATCTTAGATATTAGCTTTAAATGGCTATTAATTGGTATTCTAGCTTTTTATGGTATTAGTATTACCTTGAAAATTATTCGTTACTACCAAATGCCAAATTATGATGAATATTTGAGTATGAATGCAAATGCGTATCAACATGGACAGGTGGTGTGTTGTAAATGTGGATCAAGTAGTGTTGCCAATTTAGGTTTATTTGGTATGTATGGTAAATTACGTTATTTTGTATGTACGAGATGCCGTAATTGGTTATATCGTTTTAATGTGCTTTGATTATGTCGCAACAAGCTAAACGCCAATTAATACTAGATACCGAGACTACTGGTTTTGAGCCGGGCGAAGGTCATCGCATGATTGAATTTGCGGCTCTTGAAATGATCGATCGCCAGTTAACTGGTAATAGATTACATTTATACATGAATCCTGAGCGCGATATTCCGATTGAAGCAACCAATGTACATGGTATTACGTTAGAGATGGTGCAAGATAAGCCAACTTTTGCTGAGTGTGCAAATCAAATTATAGAGTTTATCCAAGGCGCAGACTTAATTATTCATAATGCTAAGTTTGATGTGAAATTTTTAGACCATCATTTTGAATTGATTGGTAAGCAAAAAATAGCTGATTATACTAATGAAGTTATTGATTCATTAGCTATGGCAAGACGTAAATTTCCAGGTTCAAAAAATAATCTAGATGCATTGTGTGATAGATATAGTGTTGATCGCAGCGATCGTGGTTATCATGGCGCGCTTATTGACTGCAATTTATTGTATCATGTGTATATTGGTTTAACTAAAGAGCAAATTAGTTTATTAGCTGAAGATAGTGCTAAGCAAAAAGTTAGTTATGCCAAATTAGATACAGCTAAATATAGTTTGAAGAGTGCTGTGGTTAGTGAAGATGAGTTACATTCGCATTTAAGTTACTTGAAAGATTTAGATAAGGCAAGTAATGGAAATTGCTTGTGGTTTAATAATTCCAAAGATTTTGTTAATGAAGCATAAATATCATGTGTTAATACCGTGTGCTGGTAGTGGCTCAAGATTTGGTAATTCATTACCTAAACAATACCATCAATTACTAGATAAAACTATTTTAGACTGGACGTTACAGAGTTTCTTAAGTATTAACCAGTCTATTATTGAATCAATATCGGTAGTGCATAATGTTGATGACAAAAATATTGAGAATTATATACAAAATTATCCACAAATAAATTTTATTGCTAAAGGCGGAGATAGTCGTGCCAAGAGCGTGCTTAATGGTTTATTAGATTTGGATTGTATAGATAAAGACAATGATTGGGTAATGGTCCATGATGCAGCTAGATGCCTAATCGATTCGCGAGATGTCATCTCATTAATAGACTATGTTGAAATGAATAATGTAGGTGCGATTTTGGCAACTGGCGCGACGGATACGATTAAATGCGTTGATACCAATAATATGCAAATTAAGCAGACAATAGATCGCAATAGTATATATTTAGCGCAAACACCACAATTGTATAAGTATAGTGATTTGGCGAATGCCTTACAAATTGTTGATTTGTCAGGTGTTACAGATGAATCAAGTGCGATAGAGTCAAGTGGTCTACCATCGCATGTTGTGATTGCGAAATATCCAAATTTCAAAATTACCTATCCACAGGATGTAAAATTTGCAGAAATAATTTTAAAAAATAGAGTTTGAGAATATGTTTAGAATTGGTCAAGGATTTGATTTACATCGCTTCGTGGAAGGACGTAAATTAATTTTAGGTGGTCTAGAAATTCCATATGAAAAAGGTCTTGATGGACATTCTGATGCTGATGTGTTGGTGCATGCAATTATTGATGCTTTGATCGGCGCTTTGGCATTGGGGGATATTGGTAAATTTTTCCCAGATACTGATCAGCAATATAAAAATGCAGATAGCATGAAATTACTGGCTAAGGTAAATGAACATATAATTGCGAGTGAATATAAGATTGGTAATATAGACTCGACAATTATTATTGAGAGACCAAAGTTACGCGATTATATTGATACAATGCGAGAAAATATAGCGCAAATACTGGGTATTGATATTTCGCAGATTAATATTAAAGCCAAAACTAGCGAAAAAGTTGGTATAGTTGGGCGTGGAGAAGCTGCAATAGCTGAGGCTGTTGTGCTATTAATTAAAGGATGAATTAATGACTCAAGATGAATTAAAGAAATTGGTTGGTAGCTATGCAATTAAATATGTTGAAGATGATAGTGTTGTTGGAGTTGGTACTGGTAGTACAGTAAAATATTTTATTGAAGCATTGGCAAAAGAAAAAGATAGAATCCGTGGTGCGGTGTCAAGTTCTGAAGCAAGTACTAAGCTATTAAAAGCTAATGGTATTGAGGTTTTTGAGTTAAATAATGTGGACTCTTTGGATATCTATGTAGATGGTGCTGATGAGATTGATCATCATTTACGCATGACTAAGGGTGGTGGCGCAGCTTTAACTCGAGAAAAAATTATTTCGGCGGTTGCTAGAAAATTTATCTGCATAGCTGATGAATCAAAGTATGTTGAATTATTGGGTGAATTCCCACTACCAATTGAAGTAATTCCAATGGCAAGAAGCTATGTTGCGCGTCAAATAATTAAACTGGGTGGTACACCAGTATGGCGTGAAGATTGTGTTACCGATAACGGTAATTGGATTATTGATGTGCATGGATTGAGAATTCTTGACCCTGTTGAGTTAGAAGAAAAATTAAATAATATAGTTGGTGTTGTTACGAATGGATTATTTGCTAATCGTAAAGCAAATATTTTATTACTTGGTCGCTCAAGTGGACAAGTTGAAACATTTACTGCATAGTTTATTAATGAGAAAATAATATGGAACAAAATAACGATAATTTGTTAGCAACAGTAGATCTTGGTTCAAATAGCTTTCGCCTATTGATTGGGCAGCATCATCAAGATGGGACGGTTTTTCCGATTGACCAAATTAAAGAATCAGTTCGTCTAGCTAGTGGTCTTGATGCGAATAATAATTTAACCAAAGAATCACAACTATCAGCGTTGACTGTTTTATCCCGCTTTGGTGAACGCTTAAGCGGTATGGATCCAGCTAAGGTGCGGGTTGTTGCAACTAGTACATTGAGAGTTGCAAAGAATGCTGCTGAATTCATAGTGATTGCGAATAAAGCACTTGGTTTTCCAATTGAAGTGATTTCTGGTAAAGAAGAGGCGCGTCTTGTCTATATCGGTGCTATGCATTCATTGGCATATACGGAAGATAGTCGTTTAGTTATTGATATAGGTGGAGGCTCAACAGAATTTATTATTGGTAATGGATATAAACCAAAAATTATGGAAAGCGTAACTATGGGTTGCGTGTCATATACTGGTCGTTATTTCCCTGATTATGAATTTACTGAAAGTAATTTTACTAATGCAATTTTGGCAGCAAGAAGTAAGATTCAATCAATGGAGCACTTATTTGTTAAGCAAAATTGGAGTAGAGCAATTGGTACGTCTGGTACAGCTAAAACTATTTTTGAATTATGCGTGCAAGCTGGTTTTTCTACTGAGATTACCTTAGATGGAATGCTGCAATTAAAGAAAGCTTTGATTAAATCAAAAAATCCTAAAGGGATTAAACTTGAAGGAATTAAAGAAGAGCGTAAACTAGTAATTGCTGGTGGATTGTCAATAATGATTGCGATTTTCCATGAGCTTGGTATTGACACTATGACAATTTCTGATGGCGCACTTCGTGAAGGTACCATGTATGATTTGATCGGTGGTCGCACTAATTCAGATTTACGTGAAGTTACAGTTAATGATATGCGTAATAGATTTCATTTAAACTTGGAACAAGGTGATCGTGTTGCTGATTTGACATACTTCATTCAATCATCAGTTGTACCGAAAAAAGAACAAAATCCTGAGCGCATGAAGCTTTTAAAATGGGCGTGTGAACTATACGAAGTTGGATTGTCTATTTCACATAATGATTATCATAAGCATGGTGCATATATATTGCAAAATTCTGATTTAGCTGGATTTTCAAAACCAGAACAAAGTATTATTGCAGAGCTTGTTAAGCTACATCGAGGTAGTATTGATAAAGTTCATGCTGCGTTAGTCAAAATGCTTGGTGATGGGTTAGAGTGGAAGATAATCATTGGGGTTATCTCATTTAGATTAGCAGTAATTTTCAATCGTAATCGTAAAGATATTGACTATAAAAAAATTATTAAAGTTGAAAATGTTACAAATAAAGGTTATGACTTAGTTATTGAGCAAGAGTGGCTCATGAATAATCCGCTGACACTATTCTCATTAAATGAAGAGTTTGATGGTTGGAAGAAATTTGGTGTTGTTATAAACTTAATTAGTAGATAGTTTATAGTTAGTTAGGTTTAATAGTTATACATTTTATTGTGGTATAATCAACGATTATTTTAAAAATTATATGATAAATGAAGGCATTAAGTAAATGACAGTTTATTCAGTTAAGCAATTATTGTTAGAGCAGATTGCGGTTGGTTCTCAGGTTTGTGTACGTGGTTGGGTGCGTACTCGTCGTGACTCTAAAGCAGGGTTGTCTTTTGTGAGTGTAAGTGATGGCTCATGCGCAGATACAATTCAAGCTGTTGTAGAGAGTAAGTTAGAAAATTACGAAACAGAAGTATTAAAATTAACTAAAGACTGTGCTGTTATCATTACAGGTAAATTAGTTGCTTCAGTAGGTGGTAGTCAAAAAGTTGAGATTTTAACTGATAAAGTTGAAGTTACTGGTTTTGTAGAAAATCCAGATACATATCCTGTGTCACCAAAGCGTCATACTGTCGAATATTTACGTGAGCATGCACATTTACGTGTAAGGACTAATTTGATTTCATCAGTTGCACGTGTGCGTAATTCAGTATCAATGGTAATTCATGAGTATTTACAACAAAATGGTTTTTATTGGATTCATACACCATTAATTACTGCATCAGATGCTGAAGGTGCTGGTGAGCTATTTAAGGTAACAACTCTTGATTTAAATAACCCTCCGCGAAATAACAAAGGTCATGTAAATTATAAAGACGATTTTTTTGGTCGTGAAGCATTTTTAACTGTTTCTGGTCAGTTAAATGTTGAAACATATTGTATGGGATTATCAAAAGTATATACTTTTGGACCAACATTTAGAGCTGAGAATTCTAATACTACGCGCCATTTAGCAGAGTTTTGGATGGTTGAGCCAGAGATTGCATTTGCGGATTTGATGGATGATGCGGCATTAGCGCAAGGTATGTTAAAGCATGTATTTAAACATGTGTTAAACAATAATAGTGATGATATGAATTTTTTTGCTCAATTTATTGATAAGACTGTTGTTACGCGTTTAGAAAGCATGGTTAATGATAATTTTGAAATGATTACCTATACAGATGCAATTAAACGTTTAGAAAACTCTGGTAAAAAATTTGAAAATCCATTGTTCTGGGGTGTTGATATGGCATCAGAACATGAGAGATTTTTATGTGAAGAGTTAATTGGTAAACCAACGATTGTGACGAATTACCCGAAAGATATTAAAGCCTTCTACATGCGCCAAAATGATGATGGTAAGACAGTAGCCGCTATGGATATATTGGCACCTGGTGTTGGTGAAATTATAGGTGGCTCGCAACGTGAAGAGCGCTATGATTTATTGGTAAAACGTATGCAAGAAATGAATGTACCAACTGATCATTTAGATTGGTATTTAGATTTACGTCGTTATGGTTCTGCGCCACATGCTGGTTTTGGCTTAGGACTTGAGCGTGCTGTTAGTTATATAACTGGTGTGCAAAATGTTCGTGATATTATTCCATTCCCACGTACGCCAAACAATGCTGCTTATTAAGAAGTAATATGAAGAGATTATTGCCATTATTGCCAGTATTTGTCATTGTTGGGTGTAGTGCATCAGCACCTGATGATGTAGAGTTAACAGTTAAGCCAGGTGTGTGTGTAACATCCGCATATCTAGGATATGAAGCTACATCATCTAATATTTCACCATACTACTCGTTTCCACTGAATGCTTATACAGGGGAGTCATCTCCTTACTGTATGGCATTAACTTTGACAAATAATAACTCAGGTCAAAATTCAAATAATGTGCAAGTATATCAAGGTGGCCTTAGTATCTCATATTCTGTGGAAAGTAATACCTTTACTGGTTATATGATTGATTATAATTCTGCGGGAATTTCGCCAGGATACTTTAATTATAAAACAAATCAGATAATTGGAAATGTAGCGTTGTTTGATCCACAAAATTGTGTTACAACTCAGGGTGTTAAAGTTAATACGCTACATAAAAATGGTGGTAGTTGTACATTCTATTTGCAATTAATTAATGAAAGCATGCCGGTAGGTATTTATCCGTTAAATGTTAATATAAATTATACCAATGGTAATGATAACTATTCCGTTGGGACTACAATATATCAACAGGTAGGTATATTAGCTGGAGGCGAATTTAGTCAACCGGGGAACAAATTAGCTGTTTATGATGGTAATAATCAATTTATAGCGGAGCCATTATCTGTTGACTTACCAAATTTACCGTCAGTTAAGCTTTTAGCTCGAGACGTAATTGGTAATGTGTATGCTTATGATGGCAGTGACGTTTATCAATATAATGGTATTTCATTAGTTAAGACACAAAATACTCCAGAAAGTATTAATGACTTGTCAGGTGATAGATTTGGCAACTTATTTGCAGCAACTCAAAATGGTTTGTACGTATATAATTCTTCTGTAAATGGGAGCAATGTATGGAGTTTGGTTTCTGGTATTCCAAGTATTCAAGTTAATGCTGTACGAGCTGAATCTGCAAATGCACAAAATATAATATTTATTACTGGTACAAATGGTGTTGAGTCATGTATATTTACAAATGGTGCATGTAATGGAATAAGCCAATTATTTAGTGGTAATCAATTTAATAACCAAGCACTTGCTGTTAACGCTTATGAAAGTCAAATAGTATGGGGCAGTGAGTCTGGTTTGTTTAATGGCGCTACATCACCATTAACAACTGGAGAATTTGCAATTAATCAGCAAGGTAAGATTGGTCTTGATAAACTTGGTTTAATTTATGTTGGGAGTGAGTCAGACGAGTTTAATCCTGCAGTATTTAGTAACTTAGGTAATTTAACTGGTTTATCCCCATTACAGGACTATGAAAATAATGTATTGTTCGGTAAATCTAATGGGGTTTATTTGCGCTCAACTGATTTTAAAACTAGTAGCATCATGTCATTGTATACATATGGGCAAAATTTATCTAGTTTAGTGCCATTTAATGATCAATATTTAGTATTATTAAGTATGGCAGTTGCACAAAATGGGATTAATTATTATGCAGCTAAGAGTAATTGGACTGCAATTACAGGGTTTAATGGACTAGTTAACGATATTGTTATTAGCTCTAGGTTAAGTATCGAATCAAATTTCTAAAAAGATATACTATGTATTTAAAAAATAAAAAACTAATTTGGGTTTTTTCAACGGTTTTTGTCATTATACTATCTTCGTGTGGTGTACAAAACAATGCTAGTTTTACTGCAACACCTGGACAATGTGCGGATGGAACTACTAACGCACCATATTGTATGGCAATTCAATTATCAAATAATTCTGGTGGGCAAAATTATATTAATAGTACAAACTATGCTTTTGAAAATTTGCAAATAAGTGTAAATAGTTCTTCTAATAACTTGAATTACCCTGTTACACAAGGCTCAGCACTTGATCCAAATGGATGTATTAACTCTACTATTAAGCCAGGGAAAAGTTGTACTTTTTATGTTCAATTAACAGGTGAGTCTGTACCAGTTGGTAGTTTTTCTCCAATTAATATAAACGCGAGCTATAAAATTGATAATAATTTATTTGGTGGTGGCTCATCAACGTACTCATCATCATATTCTTTTTATCAAAAACCAAACTTAGTAGTTACTAACACTAATGGATTAGTTATTAATTATAGTCAAACTGGTTTACAATCAGTTTTTTCCGCTGAGTCTAGTGGTAGTGTTGCTGTAAATGCAAATGCAAATGATAATTACTATGGTTTTTTATATTTGGCGACTAATAGTGGATTGTTTTTATCTGGCAATGAGTCATTTGCATACAATAAAGCAGAAAGTTTAACTAATATAAATAATATTACTATTAATGGTAAAACAGCCTATCCTATTTCAGGTGGTAATATATACAGTGCTACAATTAATCCAATTAAAAATATATCATGGGCAAATTTTGCCACAGCTACTAATAACTTGAAAACTAATACTGCTATAACTGCATTAGGACGCGTGGTTGTTGCGAGCTCCAATAATGTATTTACTTGCAACTCTTCGAGTTCAACAGGTGGTTGTGCACAAGAGGGTGTTCCGTTAACAGGAATTAATAAGCTTGCTTATACTGTGCTCGGAGCTTCAAACTCTGGGGGGGTGACTGGTGTTCAACTTACAGGGTTAGTTGTTGGAACTTCTAGTGGGTTATTGGTTGAGTCTGGTGTTGGCAATAGTAGCGCTAATCAATGGTTACCAGTTTATGTTAGCAATAACCCAATAGTTAGTAACATTGTTTCTATGACCGAAGATGACTTAGGGAATGTATTTGCCATTGACAGTAATGGTGCAATTTATAAATTAGCATTTAATGGTGGAAATACAGCATCCCTACAAGATAGTTTGGTAGCTGGTAGTGGTGCGCCAATTGCAATTATTTATGATAATGCTGGCAATGTCTTATATGTGGTTACTGATAGTGGGAATTTATATGGTTGTACTAATAATGGTACAAATTTAGATTGTAGTGGTACTCCAGTTGCGACAAATATATTTACTGGTGCTGCATTTGGTTTAAATATAATTACCTCTCTTTATACTGGCTCAATTTAGATGAAGATTAATTTCAAACAGGCTAAATTTTATACCACTGTAAATGATCTTAAGAGTTTACCAAGAGTTAATAAAGAAATTGCTATTGTTGGGCGTTCTAATGCTGGTAAATCTAGTTTATTGAATACTTTAACAAATCAGAATAAGCTTGCTTTTACTTCAAAAACACCCGGAAGAACACAACATATTAACTATTTTCAAATTGTGCAAGATGAAAGTTATTTGGTAGATTTACCTGGTTATGGCTATGCCAAAGTACCAGAAGAAATTCGCATGCATTGGGTTGGTTTATTAGGGGACTACATAAGGCATCGTAAAGAGATTGTTGGCTTGGTTTTGATTATGGATTCTCGTCATCCGCTAAAAGATTTAGATGTGCATATGATTGATTTTTTTTCACAAACAGGAAAGCCTCTTCATATTGTATTATCAAAAGCTGATAAACTAACCAAACAAGAAAAAATGAAAACCATGCGAGATGTTAAGGCTGCGATACTTCAATATGGTTTTACTGATTTAAGTTTGCAGATGTTTTCTTCACCGAAACGTGAAGGTATTGAAGAACTAGAATTGCAGCTGGGTAAATGGTTAGTTCCGAGTTTGGACGAAGAATAAAGTTAATTTATCAGATAAATAAGATATAAATTTAAATAATGCCACCTAACAAAAATTAGATGGCATTATTTGTTATATTAGGTAATTACATTATATTCTGAACTTGTTCACGAATTTGTTCGATTAACACCTTTAAATCAACTGCTTTTTGCGTAGTTTTAATTGAAACTGATTTAGAGCCAAATGTGTTTGCTTCACGATTCATTTCTTGACAAATAAAGTCTAAGCGTTTACCAATTGCACCACCATTTTTTAATAATTTATTAAACTCTTTAATGTGTGCAGTTAATCTATCCATCTCTTCTGTTACATCAATCTTTTGACAGAATACAGCTATTTCTTGTTGAATTCTAGCTTCGGCTAACTCAGCATCGCTTAGTGCTGTTAGTAGCTTAGTTTTTAACTTATCTTGATACCCTTTAATAGCTTCTTGAATTAATGGAGCTGCTTCAGCAACGATTGAAGACATTTGTGTTAATCGTTCAATTATGATTTCTTGAAGTTTTACTCCTTCTGCACTTAATGTCAGCTTATACTCTTTAACTAATTCAGCGATATCTTCTAATAATTGGTTATCAATGTTTTCTAGTGTGCTTTGTTCTTGTGCTATCACACCTGGTAAGGTTAATAATTCTTTTGCAGAAATATTGCTGTCATTTAGAGTAATTGCTTGGATTTGCTTTAACATTTCAAGGTATTGGGTGACTACATGTTGATTTAATGTAAATTTTTTAGATTCATCATTATTGTCTTTTATGAAGCATTTAAAATCTAATTTACCGCGTTGAATATGTTCACCAAGCAGTTGACGAATTTTTTGTTCTAATGGTTTTAGTTCTTCGTGAGTTTTGATGGTTAAATCAAGAAATCGATGATTTACTGATTTTAATTCTAGTTGAAAATTTTGATTATTAATTAAAACTACTTTTGAAGCATAACCAGTCATACTATAAATCATCTTGATAAATCTTTCTTTGATACTATATTAAAATTGTGAAAATCTTGCGGATTATAGCATAAAGACAGCTTGACTTAAGTTTGCGTAGTCTTGATACATATGTTAGCAAGAAAAATATTATTATGATAAAATTACATTTCGTTGAGAATTGAGGTTAAATATGTCTGCTAAAGTAATCGTTTATTCAAAAGAAACGTGTCCGTATTGTGTAATGGCAAAGAAACTATTAACACAAAAAGGTGTAGAGAATATTGAAGAGATTCGTATTGATTTAAATCCTGAAGAACGTGATAAAATGATTGAAAAGACTAATAGAATGACTGTGCCACAAATTTTTATCGGTGATTTTCACGTTGGTGGATTTGATGATTTATCTGCGCTTAATCGCTCTGGTAAATTAGATGAATTATTAAATAAATAATTGTTATAGGAAATTATTAAGATGTCAGAACAAGAGAATATTCAACCAGTTTTTAGTTTAGATAAAATTTATGTTAAAGATGTATCATTAGAAGTGCCAAATGCTCCAAAAATTTTCTTAAATAGAGAGCAACCAAACATTGAATTAAATATCAATTTTAATACTGAGCAAGTTGAAGACGGTGTTTTCCAAACTGTGATTCATGCTGAAGTGAATGCAAAAATTGGTGAGGAACAAATGTTCTTGATCGAGCTTGATCAAGCTGGTATTTTCCAATTAAAAAACATCCCCGCAGATCAAATTGAATTAATCAAAAATATTGAATGTCCAAATATGTTATTTCCATATTTAAGAGAAACAGTTACTGATTTAACGACTAAAGCTGGATTCTTGCCGGTTATTTTAGCGCCGATTAATTTTGCTTATTTATATCAGCAACGTCAAGCACAAGAATCTGCAAAGACAGCTACAATTAATTAATTTAATATAGATTAAGTTAATGCAAAATGAAATTAAGCGAGTAGGCGTAATCGGGGCAGGGTCTTGGGGCTCTGCTTTGGCTATTGCTAGTTCGCGAGCTTATCCAGTTACGCTTTGGACTCATCGTGAAGAACAGGCGCAATATATTAATTATTGCCGTTCTAATCCTAAATATTTGCCAGCAGAAATTTTAATGCCAGAAAATATATTAGTCACTGGTGAGTTTAATGAATTATCTAGCTGTGATTTATTAATTGTATCTACCCCACTTAATGCTGTTCGTGAAATACTAGAGCGACTAAAAATTTTGTTTGATGATATAAATGAAGTTCCAGATTTGTTTTTAGTAAGTAAAGGTTTTGAAGCCGGTAGCGGTAAATTACCTCATGAAATAGTTAATGATGTATTGCCAAATTTTTCAAGATTTGGATTGTTAATTGGTCCATCGTTTGCTAAAGAAGTTGCAATAGGTCTTCCAACTGCAATTACTCTGGCGTCCTCTGATTCTACATTTGCTACTAAATGGATGCACCAGCTCAATGGTATTCCTAATTTTAGAATTTATGCACATGATGATGTAATTGGTAGTGAAGTTGGTTCAGCAATTAAAAATGTACTAGCTATTGCAGTTGGTATTTCGGATGGGTTATCGCTTGGCTATAATGCTCGAGCTGCATTAATCACGCGTAGTTTAAATGAGTTGTCGGCATTAGTTTTAGCTCTTGGTGGCAAAAAAGAAACTATTTATGGTCTAACTGGGATTGGTGATTTGATATTAACTTGTACAGGTGATTTATCACGCAATCGTAAAGTTGGTCAAGAATTAGCGCTAGGTAAAACTATTGATGAAGTAGTAACATCATTAGGTCATGTTGCTGAGGGTGTATCGACTGCACGTGAAATATATTTAAAAGCTCAACAATTGAAGATTGATATGCCAATTGTAAATTGCGTATACAATATAATATATAATAAAGCTGATATTCACAAAGAAGTTAGTAACTTGTTGTCTCGTGCACCAAAAGTTGAGTTTGTATAAGTTTTAAGGTGGATTTATGAAAAAATTATTAGTTCTGTTGTCAGTTGTTGCAAGTGTTGCTTATGCTACACCAAGTAGTGACTTGGAAAATTATTTAGCAAGCGCTAAAACTGTAAAAGCAGATTTTAGTCAAACTGTAACTAGTGGTAAAACTAAGCGAACCACGCAAGGTACAATGGAAATCGCCCGTCCAAATAAATTTCGTTGGAACTATACAACTGATCAGCAATTAATTGTAAGCGATTCGAAAAAAATTTATATCTATGATCAACCATTACAGCAAGTAACAGTAAAGGCTTTAGGTACATCAATTGATAAATCACCTGCTGCACTATTAGCTGGGGCAAATAGTATCGGTAAATTATATGATGTGAAGTTAAATAGTGGATCATCAGACGATGGAATAGAGTGGTTTACGATTACACCAAAAACTGCTAGTGACAATAATGGTTTCCAAACTGTACAGATGGGGTTTGATGGTAATCACAAAATATCTCAGATGAAATTTATTGATACCTTTGGTAATCAAACTAATTTAAAATTTACTAATGTGCAAACAGGTGTGAATTTGCCAGCAGCTGATTTTGTGTTTAAGGTTCCTGATGGTGTAGATGTGCTTGAACAATAACATATTTTGAATGGCATTATATGAAGCATAAAATAAAGAAAATCCATTTTATTGGTATTGGTGGCGTAGGTATGTCTGGAATAGCTGAGGTTTTACACAATCTCGGCTATATTGTTAGTGGTTCTGATGCTGGTCAAAGCTATAACACGGATAGATTAATATCCTTAGGTATCCGCGTAGCAATAGGTCATGCTGCGGAAAATGTGCAAGATGTAGATGTAATTGTAGCATCCACTGCAATTGATAAATCAAATCCAGAAATTGTCTATGGTATTGCTAATCGTATACCAATTGTCCCAAGAGCTCAAATGCTTGCGGAATTAATGCGCTTCAAATATGGTATTGCGATTGCAGGTACTCATGGTAAAACGACAACCACTAGTTTAGCTGCAGAAGTGTTAAAAGAATGTAAGCTTGATCCAACATTTGTTATCGGTGGGAAATTAGCCACTACAGGCTCAAATGCTAAACTTGGTACTGGCGAATATTTGGTTGCCGAGGCAGATGA
>RXKI01000109.1:14779-18251 GCA_003962895.1 Neisseriaceae bacterium | reverse complement strand
TGCAAATAGATAAAGGTATTGCAATGGGCTCTGGAATGGGTGGCTCTGCTGCTTCTGCTGTTGCTGCAGTTGTTGCTCTTAATGGTTTTCTAGACAAACCTGTTACTCGAGAAAAATTAGTTGAATACGCTCTATATGGTGAAGAAATTGCTTCAGGTGGAAAACACGCTGATAATGTTGCCCCATCAATTTTTGGTGGCGTTACCCTAATTCGCGAAACAAATCCGATGGAAGTGATTAATTTACCTTATCCACAAGATTTAATTTGCGTGATAATTCATCCTCATTTACAAGTAGAAACTAAAAGTGCTCGTGGCATATTAAGCCCAACAGTAAAAATGCATGATTTTGTGCATCAGTCAGCAAATTTAGCCGCTACAATTTGTGCTCTATATACTAATGACCTAGCTCTTTTGAAGCGTTCAATGCAAGATTTAATTATTGAACCTCAGCGAGCTGGATTAGTAACTGGTTATTTTGATGTCAAAAAAGCGGCATTAGAAAATGGTGCAATTGCTGCAACATTATCTGGCTCAGGTCCAAGCATAATTGCATTTGCTGAAAACAAAACCTCAGCTGATAAAATCAAAAATGCAATGATTAAAGCATTTGCTTCACACAATATAGAAGCAGATAGCTGGGTATCGCCAATTAATCCTAATGGTGCTTATATCATATAATATCTTTAAATAAGGACAAACAATGAAAAAACTTACACTTATCCTTGCAAGCTTATTAATTAGTAGCACTGCATTTGCATCAATAACAAAAGATTGTTCTGGATTTACTACCGATCAAATGCAAAGTGAAGCAGCAGACAAAATCAATAGTAAAGGTGTTAAATCAATGACAATTCAATATTCATCTGATTTAGCTACTCAAGCAATAGCTTTACAAATCAAGTTAAAGGCGTATGGTATTGCCGTAAAAATGACTAAACTTGATGAACCAGAAAAATGTGAACTTACAGATTTCTCTAGATAAAAATTTAATTTAGGATTTAATAAATGTTATTTTATAGTACAAGAAATAAAGAAAATAAAAAAACGGTTAGCCAAGCTATAGTGCAAGGTTTAGCTGAAGATGGCGGATTATTTGTACCCGAATATTTCCCGCAAATAGACTGGAAAAGTTTAGATAAAAACTTAAACTACTCGCAATTTGCAAGCACAATTCTAGCAGACTACTTTGTTGGTGACGTATTAGAGTCACAATTAGCAAATATATGTCAAAATGCGTTTAACTTTCCTCTTCCGTTAGTTAAACTTAATGATAACACTTTTATCATGGAATTATTCCAAGGACCTACATTATCATTTAAAGATTTTGGCGCAAGATTTTTAGCTGAATGTATGAGTCGTCTATCAAAAGATCGCAAAACAATTATTATTGTTGCGACATCTGGTGATACTGGATCTGCTGTTGCGAGTGCATTTCACAATAAACCAAATGTAAATGTTATTGTAATGTTCCCAACTGGACAAATTTCTGCACGTCAAGAACAGCAAATTACTTGTTGGGGTGATAACATCCTTGCATTATCTGTTAATGGTACATTTGATGACTGTCAAAAAATCGTTAAACAATCATTTAACGAAGAATGGTGGAAACAACAAGCTCACTTAAGTAGCGCAAATAGTATCAATATTGCTCGCCTATTACCTCAGTTAACTTATTATGCTTATGTAAGCTGGCAATATTATCTTGAGCATGGCACAGATGTTGGCTTTGTAATTCCAACTGGAAACGTTGGTAACTCAACAGCTGCATATTGGGCTAAAGCAATGGGCTTCCCTATTCGTGAGATTTGTTTAGCAACTAATGCTAATCGTGTAATTTCTGATTACATTGCAAGTGGTAAATTTGAGCCAAAATCAAGCATTGCTACTATTGCTAATGCAATGGATGTAGGTAATCCAAGTAACTTTGAGCGTTTACTTCATTTACATGGTAGTGAACATGGTAAATTTACACAAAATGTTAATTCAATTAGTGTATCTGATAAAATTATTCGTCAAACAATTCAAGAAGTTAAGCAAAAACACAATTATATCGTTTGTCCGCATACCGCAACTGGTTATTATGCGCGTCAACAACTTAGCGATAAGCCATGGATAATTGCAGCAACTGCAGCACCAAGTAAGTTTGAAACTGTAATTGAACCAATTATTAATGAAAAACTTACTGTTGCACCTCAATTAGCTGAATTATTAAATAAAGCTACGCATAAAGTAACAGTAAACCCAGTAATGAGCGAAGTACAACAAGCTTATGCAAACAATAATAAGTAAAAACAAAAGCTCTGTATAAAACAGAGCTTTTTTTATTTTATAATAACTATACTTTACCAATATCATTACGATAATACACACCATCAAATTGGATTTGTTTTAAGTTATCATAAGCATTTTTTCGCGCCTGATTCAAATCACTGCCTAGTCCAACTATATTAATTACCCTACCACCATTAGTTACAAAATCATTATTTTGTTGACTAACACCAGCTGCAAATAAATGACAATCATTTTGTGAAAATTGCTCAATTCCTGAAATTTTTATGCCTTTTGGAAAATCTTTTGGATATCCGCCAGAAGCTAATACTACACAACACGAAGCTTTGTCATGCCAAGTTACCTGAGTATCAGACAGTTTTTTATCAATTGTATTATTAACCAAATCAAACAAATCATTTTTTAATAATGGTAATACAGCTTGAGTTTCTGGGTCCCCCATGCGCATATTATATTCCAATAAATACACACCATTTTTCGTAATCATTAGACCAAAGAAAATCACACCAGCAAAATCCATCTTATCTGCTTTTATACCAGCAAGTGTCGGCTCAAGTATATCTGTAATAAATTTTTGATGAACTTCGTCAGTTACATAAGGGTTAGGTGCAATCACTCCCATACCACCTGTATTTAAACCAGTCTCACCATCACCTATTTTTTTATGATCTTTAGCACTAACGAATGGCACAATCACATTACTATCAGTAAATGACAATATCGATGCCTCTACTCCATCCAAAAACTCTTCAATAACAATTTCACTACCTGATTCACCAAAAACTTTATCTAGTAACATTTCATTAATAGCTATTACAGCTTCTTCTCGTGTTTGAGCAATAATTACGCCCTTACCTGCAGCCAACCCACTAGCCTTAACCACCACAGGTAAATCCATTTGAGATAAAAACTCAATAGCTAATTTAGCATCACTAAAATTTGCATACTTAGCCGTTTTCACACCATGCTTTTGCATAAAATCTTTAGCAAAAACTTTACTACCTTCTAATTGAGCAGCAAGTTTATTTGGTCCAAAAATTTTCAGTCCTAATGCTTGGAATTTATCAACAATCCCTGCAACTAATAAGTCTTCACTACCGACAAAAGTTAAATCTATATGTTCATTATTTGCAAAGTTAGCCAACTCATCTATCGTTGTTAACTTTACACATTTGACTTTA
>RXKI01000109.1:0-14729 GCA_003962895.1 Neisseriaceae bacterium | reverse complement strand
AACAAATATCTGTGTAACTTTAGAACTCTCAGCAAATTTCCAAGCCAGCGCATGTTCACGCCCACCTTTACCAATTATTAATACTTTCATACTTACCTTTATACTTTATTAATCATCGTTATAATCATAATCATCGTCATTTTGATCTTTTTGATAAATGAATGGCACACCTATAAAATTACGTGACTTACGTTCATTCATATATTCTAAATCTAAATTCCCATTACAAAACTGCTGATATGAATATTCTTCAAAGCAAGTTGAACGACTATTTACTGTCATTACAAAACTTTCTTGATTTTTACCCATTGTTATAGTCGCAATACATCCATTACCTACATTATAGTTAAATTTATTCGGTGTAGCTGTTGATTGTTTAAATAATAGATATTCATCAATAGGACAAACTAATCCACGAGTATTAAATAGTACACTTAAACCAATATCCGTTCCAACGCTAATTAGCTTGATATACGTGACATCTTTTTTATGTCCATACCAACCAGTTTTAAAACCTAATACTGCGCTTGGATTATTACCAGATTCAACAATATTATTCAGTTCTGGGTTGGTAGCATACATATCATGAACGCCATTATCAGCAACAGCTATAGTAGTTAATCCAATAGCAAATATAGCGCCACATATTTTTTTGAACATAATATTTTCACACCTAACTAAATCCAAATTTAGTAATTATTGTATCATGCATCATTGTTACAAAACAGTACTACTCATGATAAATCTAGAGAACTCAGCATATTTATGCTAGAATCACCCTTGGAAATTAGCTTTGCAATCGCGATTAGTTTTCTAATCGAGGAAAGTCCGGACACCTCATGGATAAAAGTGCTGGGTAACGCCCAGGGACTATTAATTAGTTACGGAAAGTGGCACAGAAAATATACCGCCATTTTTAATGGTAAGGGTGAAAAGGTGCGGTAAGAGCGCACCGCATTTATAGTGATATAAATGGCACGCAAAACCCCACTTGGTGCAAGACCAAATAGGCCTCACTCGATTGTATCCTGGTCACTTAGTTAGGCGGGTAGGTTGCTTGAATCTATGGGTAACTATAGATCTAGATGAATGATTGCTAGAGTTTTACTCGATACAGAATCCGGCTTATACGGCTAATTTCCTTTTCACCCCTCAATTACAAATAGGTATCCCAACATGTCAGATAAAGATTTAATTGAAAAAACTATTAATTCACAGCATATTTTTAGTGGTAAATTTTTACAAATTTTAAATGATGATGTTTTGTTACCTGATAATAAACCAGCTAAACGTGAATACGTTAAACATCCTGGTGGCGTTGCTATTTTTGCAATTGATGATGAAAACAACATTATTCTAGAGCGACAATATCGTCACCCTACTCATGAAGTGATAGTTGAGATACCAGCGGGCAAGCTTGATCCAAATGAAGATACTCTTGAATGTGGTAAACGCGAACTACTTGAAGAAACTGGTTATACTGCAAAGTATTGGCATAAATTAGGCTCAATCTTTCCTAGCGTTGGCTATTCAAGTGAAAACTTAGTGTTTTATATTGCAAAAGATTTAGAGTTTACTAAGCAACACCTTGATGATGGCGAGTTTCTTGAAGTCTATAAACAACCGATTAATGACTTCATTAATGATGCTTATTCTGGCAAAATCAAGGATGGTAAAACTATGGCTGGATTAGTTTTATTACTTGGATATTTGGCAAGACAATAACCAACAAACATGATTTATTATTTAGCGCTTTGCTCTGGTTTAATTATTGGACAAATTTATTCGCTAACATTAAATCATATCATTATATTGCTATTTAATTCATTTGGCTTATTCGCATTAGCGAATTGGTTAAAGTTTACAATAAACCGTAAAGCTCTTATACTTACCTTAACTATAATTAGTATTATTGGACTTAGTGTTAGCTATAGTTCATTTCGTAATAACATCAGAGTTGAAAATCAAGTCACAGTACCAATAACTAAATTGAGCACATCAGGATATTTAACTTCACCCATCAAACAAAATACAAATAGCAATCAAGTAAATATAAAAATAACTAGTGGAAGTCTAAGTGACAAAACATTAGCGTTAAACTATCCAAAGAATATTACACTTAAACCAGCTACAGAATATAAATTTATAATAAATGTGTATCCATTAAATAAGACCAATAATATTGATGGATTTAATCTTGAAAATTACTACCTAGCAAATAATATCTCAGCAACTGCACAATTGATTGACCGCCAAGAATTAAAACCTAATCAAAGCATTACTGCAACGATTAACGCTACAAGAAGTAATTTAATTACTTATCTACGAACCACAACATCAGATTATAAATATAGTGGATTCTTCATTGCGCTTGCAACTGGCTATCAATCTGATATTCCAAAATCACAATGGGATATGTTTCAGCGTACAGGTATTAATCATATCGTTAGTATATCTGGGCTACACTTGACTTTGGTAACTGGGTTTTTTATGCTCTTAGTTTCGATGATACTCAAGAGAGTTAAGCCAACTCGTGTACCACACCAAATTATAATTGGATTTTCAGCAATCATTTTCGCGATATTTTATGCACTACTAGCAGGTTTTGGCATACCAATTCAACGCGCTTTATACCTCTTGACAATATCATTCTACCTAACTATAAATAGAAAATATTTACCAATTCTATACCAACTAGTTATTTGCTTGACTACAAGTTTGTTAATTGACCCATTTGCAATTTTTAGTATAGGTTTCTGGTTTTCATATGTACTCATTGCGGGGATAATGTTAAATATTACTCAGCGTGACACTCAATCAAATAAATATAAAATAGCGCTGAGAATGCAACTAGTTATAGTTTTACTAGGCATTCCGCTTAGTTTATATTACTTTAGTAAAGTATCATTAATTTCTGCAATTGCTAATTTATGGGCAGTTCCTATACTTGGGACTATTTTTACGCCAACAGTGCTGATTACTGCAATCTTACATATTGACTGGTTAATTAAATTTGTTGCACAAAGTTTAAACTGTGCTCTATACCCTATTGAGTTGTTTGCAAATGTAAATATGTATAGTCAAATAAAACCAAATTTAGCGACCGTATTATTAGCATATTTAGGTATAGTTCTTTTTATAGTACGATTACCTATAAAACATAAAAATATTTTTGCTAGTCTATTAATAAGTAGCATTTTCTTCACCACCAATAGCAAAATCAAATCTGGAACAGCAAAAATAACTACATTTAGCAATAGTAATGGAGTTGCGTTAATTCAAACCCGCGACAATAATATTTTGTATATAGATAGCGAATCTAATAATGTAACGTATGCTTTAAATAGTGTAATACCAAATTTGCAAGCACAGGGAATTAATCAAATACAGTATTTGATTAGCAATGATAAGCAAAACGAATCAATTATTGATTATTTATCAAGTAATCGTATTAGTGTATTGCAACCAAAATTGGTAGCAAATTACTTAAATGGCGTTAATTTCACCAAATTAAATGATTTGTCGATAGTTTTAAAAAATAAAACAGAAACAACATATATTGGTGATTGCTCAAAAAGTGAGGAAATACACAATCAAAAATTAGATTATATAATTATACCAAGAGCAAATAAAAATTGTGATTGGGTATTTAATACAAAAGCTAATAATCTTATCATTAATGGGAATAGTAAATCTCAATCAAAAATTGAGCGATTTATGTCAAATTTGAATTTAGATGCACAATCACAGCAAAACATTTCTAACGCTACATCAAATACATTAATCGTTAAATAACTAAAGTAATAAAAAAACAGCAAGCTAATGAAACTTGCTGTTTTTATGTATTAGATAATTTTAATCTACTTTAGATCATCATCTTTATTATATTTAGCTTCCCATTTATTTACAAACAATGCTGACATTGTATTAGCAAAAGCATTAGTTGCACTGCGACCCATGTCATTAAAGCTATCGACTGGTAATAGAATTAAAACCCCAGCTTCTGGATAACCAAATGCAGAAAGTGTAGCTGCTACAATTACTAATGATGCACGAGGGATACCTGCAATACCTTTTGAAGTAACTAAAAGCATAAACAACATTGTGATTTCAGTTTTCAAATCAATATGATAACCATATAATTGAATAATAAAAATTGTAGCAAATGTACAATTTAACATCGAAGCTTCAAGATTGAACGAATACCCTAATGGAATAATAAACCCACTAATTTTCTTAGATATACCATTATTTTCTAGACCTTGTAAAATACTTGGTAATGCAACTTCAGAAGACGATGCCGCAAACGCAGTACCATAGAATGGAGAAAGTTCTTTAATGATTTTGAAGAAACCTTTACCAACTATTACTACACCCAAAATTAAATAAACAGCCCAAATAATACCTAAACCAAGGTAGAATTCTGCGGCATAAATTAAATATAATTTAAGCACCGCCATACCACTACCCATTACAAGTTTAGTAATTGATGTAAACACAGCTAGAGGTGCTAAATACATGATATAACCAATAATTTTGAACATTAATTTTGAGAACATGTCAAACATTTGGAATACTGGTGCAACTGATTCACCAATGCTAATACCTGCTACCCCAATAAATACCGCAACCACAATCACTTGAAGAATATGATTTTCAACAAACCCTTTTAATGAAGAATCAGGAACTAATGATTCAAAAAACGACTTCAACGTAATTGAGCAGTTAGTACAAACATTATTCGTAGCTGCTGCTAAATCACCATTTCCAGCACCAATTAAAGCCTCATGTAATGCTTTACCAGGTTGGAAAAACTCAACTAAAACTACACCAAGAGTAAGCGATAAAATACCGCCTGTCATAAAGATAAACATTGCTTTAGCAAATACACGCCCTAATGATTTACCATCGCCCATCTTGGCAATACCGACTACCAAAGTAGTAAATACCAATGGCGCAATAATCATTTTAATTAAGCGCAAAAATAACATTGACCCCAAATCTAAATAACCAGAAATATCGCTTATTGTCTGTTTATCAGTTATACCTATATGTGCAGTTTGCCCTGCAATTATCCCAAGTACCAACGCGATAAAAATATACAACCCTAACCTTGATTTGGACTTTTGAGGTTTACCTACACTCATAGTCATATGCTATTCTCCAATTTGATGTTTAAACAAAATCTAGTAACAAAATTAACTTTGCTATTCTAATATACTTCATAGGCAATTTCATATGTGCAATGCACAATTACACTTACAATAAATAAGTATATTTTTTATCTAAATATTTTTTGCAACACATTAAATACAGGTTTCATAATTTATTAAATCCTAATTTGGTATAATATTTGTTAAATTCATTACACATTTAAAGGATACAACCCAATGATAAGCATAATCCTACTTGGCGCACCAGGTGCTGGTAAAGGTACTCAAGCCAAATTCATTACTGAAAAATATAATATTCCACAAATTTCAACTGGTGATATGTTACGTAATGCAATTAAAGCTGGTACTGAACTTGGTATTAAAGCAAAAGCAATAATGGATAGTGGACAATTAGTATCAGATGAAATAGTAATTGGCTTAGTTAAAGAGCGAATTAAAGAGGATGACTGTAAAAATGGTTATTTATTTGATGGATTCCCTCGTACCACAGCACAAGCTGATGCATTAAAAAACGCTGGTGTTAATATCGACTACGTAGTTGAAATAAACGTACCTGATAGCACAATAATTGACCGTATGAGTGGTCGCCGTGTACATTTAGCATCTGGTAGAACATATCACCTTATTTACAATCCACCAAAAGTCGAAGGCAAAGATGATGTAACAGGAGAAGATTTGATTCAGCGTGCTGATGATGCAGAAGAAACAGTTAAAAATCGCTTAGATGTTTATCATAAACAAACTGCTGTATTGAGTAACTATTACAGCCAAGACAAAAATGTAAAATTTGTTACAATCGATGGCACTCAAGAAGTTAGCAAAGTTACTGCAGATTTATTTGCTAAACTAGTTTAACTGTATAGAGAAACGCAATATGAAAACAATACATGGAGGCATTGGACTTGGCTCAATCGTTGCTGGAATAATTTCATGGAGTGCTAATCATAGTATCTTATGGTTATTAATTCATATGTTCTTTGGCTGGTTCTATGTAGTTTACTACCTTATCTTCAGATAGTAAAAACCTTGAATAAAACACAGGTGCTTTGATAGCATCTGTTTTTTTATTTATATATGGATATAAAATATATCTCATTCTAAAATCTCACACCAAGATAAATTCTTGCACAATAATTTAAAATTTAAGATAAACTACACATGTTTGTGTATATTTGCATGTAATTTAAAGCAAGGATATTAATTATGCAAGGTTTAACGAGATTTTTCACCTCAATAGTACAACGCTATCTACCAGATCCGTTTGTATTTGCAATAATTTTAAGTATTATTGTATTTGTAGTAAGTACCGCTATTACACCTAATTCGCCTGTTGAGATACTAAACATGTGGGGTAGCGGATTTTGGAATTTACTAGGTTTTACTATGCAAATGGTTCTAGTTGTAGTGACTGGACATGCATTAGCTAGTAGTGAAATAGTCAAAAAAATACTAAAAAGCTGTGCTTCAATCCCAAAAACACCAACTCAAGGTGTAATGTTAGTTACATTTGTTGGATCAATTGCATGTATCATCAACTGGGGATTTGGATTAATTATAGGTGCAATGCTCGCTAAAGAAGTTGCCAAAAGCGTTGATAAATCAGACTACCCTCTATTAATTGCTTGTGCATATATTGCATTTCTTGTCTGGCATGGTGGGTTTTCAGGGTCAATTCCATTATTAGCTGCAACACCAGGCAATCCAGTTGAAAAAATTTGCGGACTAGTTTCTATAAATGATACTTTATTTACCAAATTTAATCTAATTATTACTGGCTCACTGGTTGTATGTTTACCATTTTTGACAGCTAAAATGCTACCTCAAGAAAATGAGCGTAAGTTTATTAATCCTGAACTGTTAAAAGATGAAACAAGTAGTATTCAACGTACAATTAGTAAAGAATCAACGATTGCTGAGAAAGTTGAAGAAAGTAAAATTTTAGCTCTTTTAGTTGGCATCTCTGGATTGGCATATATTTTATACACATGGTTTACCAAAGGATTTAAACTAGATATCAATAGTGTTAATTTACTTTTTCTCTCACTTGGGATAATTCTTCATAAAACACCAATGGCTTATGCACGCGCTATCAGTTTAGCTGCAAAAAGCACAGCTGGAATAATTGTGCAATTCCCTTTCTATGCAGGTATCCAAGCAATGCTAGAGCACTCAGGATTAGGTGGGGTAATTACTGATTTCTTCATTAACATTGCTGATAAACATACTTTCCCACTATTTGCATTTCTATCTTCAGCTATGATTAATTTTGCCATACCTTCTGGTGGTGGGCATTGGGTGGTCCAAGGACCATTTATTATGTCAGCTGCAAAAAGTTTAGGTGCGGATTACGGTCATGCAGTAATGGCAATTGCATATGGTGAAGCTTGGATGAATATGGCACAACCATTCTGGGCGCTACCTGCACTTGCTATTGCTGGACTTGGCGCAAGAGATATTATGGGATACTGCCTGATAACACTATTTTTATCTGGAATAGTCTTTATCGGCGGATTAATGTTATTCTAATCAATAAGGTTGAATTTATAATATTCATTAAGATATAATCATAACGTTTTAAAACTTATTGACAAGGTAAAAGATCATGAAAAAATTACTGGCTTTAATTTCTTTAGTTTCAGTAAATGCTGCATTTGCATCACAGGCAACTTATCCTATTGAATGCAATAATGGAGTTTCAATTACAGCGAGTTCAACTTTAGCAGACGTCCAAAAATGTTTAATTAAAAAGCAAAAAACTTCAGGTGGTCTTTATGAAGTTAAATTTGTAGACAACAACGATCATTCATACGAATGTAAATTTGCGACCAACTCACCGACTGAAGTGATTAACAGTTGTGAAAATTAATGTATTCAAATTTATAAAAAATAAGCAGATCATTTGATCTGCTTATTTCATTAGTGTAGAACACTCGATTTACTCTTACTTCCCCACCACATCATCAGAATACCTGCAATAATTAATGGAATTGAATAGAATTGACCTAGTGATAGACCTGTTGTTTGAACAACTCCAGTTGCAAAACTATCAGGCTCTCGGAAAAACTCTAAGAAAAATCTAGCCACACCATAGCCAATAGCAAACATTCCAGATGTTTGCCCTAGCTTCCTTGGTTCTTTAGATGTATTAGTATAAATAACCATTACTAAAAATAATAAAACACCCTCAGTTAAAGCCTCATAGATCTGTGATGGATGACGTGGTAACATTGATCCACTTTGCGGAAATACCATTCCCCAAGGCAATGTAGCGCTACAAAAACGCCCCCATAACTCACCATTAATGAAATTCCCAATACGACCGAACATCAAACAAATAGGAACAAATGGAGAAGCAAAATCAGAAATCACAAAAAATGTCGTTTTATTTTTACGAGCAAACCAATAGAAAGCCGCACAAACACCAAGTAAACCACCATGGAATGACATGCCTCCATCCCAAGTTTTGATAATATCTAATGGGTGTGTCAAATAGTATGCCGGTTGATAAAATAAACAAAACCCTAATCTACCACCAATCACAGTACCTAAAATCGCGCTTAATAAAAAGTCATCAACCAATTTTTCCGTCATTACGGGATGCCCGTACTTTCTAATTCGCCACTTTGCGCCAACTGTAAAAAACACAAAGCTCATTACATACATCAAACCATACCAATGGAATTTAATTGGACCAATACTTAACGCAATCGGATCTATCTGCGGATACATTAACATCTAAAGCTCTCCTTAATTACCAGCTTTTGGCTCAAATTTACCGCGCCCAGCTAATACAAAAAATACTAAACCGATTATAATCATTGGTATTGAATAAAATTGCCCTAATGATAAATCTGTCATCTTCACAATACCAGTTGCAAAGCTATCTGGCTCGCGGAAAAACTCCAAGAAGAATCTAATTACACCATAACATACCACGAACAAACTACAAGTTTGACCAATTGAACGAGGTTTGCGCGCAAAAAATATCAAAATACAAAAAAGCAATAAACCTTCAGACAAAGCTTCATATATCTGTGATGGATGACGTGGTAAATATCCAGCATTAGGAAATATCATTCCCCATGGTAAATCTGGACTGCAAACTCTGCCCCATAACTCGCCATTGATAAAATTACCAATCCGACCAAAAAATAAACCAATTGGAACTAATACACTACCAAAATCCATTAATTGCAACCAACTACATTTTAATTTACGCGATAGCAAATACACCCCGATACATACACCGATCAAGCCACCATGAAATGACATTCCGCCATCCCAAGTTTTGAATATATTTAATGGGTGTAATAAATATAATTCTGGACGGTAAAACAAACAATAACCTATGCGACCACCTAAAATAACCCCCATCGCACCATAGAATAAAAAATCATCCATATCAGTAACTTTAAGCACAGGATGACCATAATGACGAATTCGCCATTTACCTATATATAAAAAAGATAAGAATCCTGCTAGGTACATTAATCCATACCAATGAACGCCAAAACTTCCAATATAAAATGCTACCGGATCAAGATTAGGGTATTGAAGCATATTAAACTACTATTCCAATTTTAAAAATAATAAAAGTTAGTTATTCTACCCCATTGCGTATACTTTTTGCTACAATACTATCTGAAACTATTTTTATGGAGATCTAATATGAAAGCACCTATCCGTGTTGCAGTTACTGGAGCCGCTGGGCAAATTAGTTATAGTTTATTATTCCGTATTGCAAGTGGTGATATGCTTGGTAAAGACCAACCAGTAATCCTGCAATTATTAGAAATCGAACCAGCGATGAATGCATTAAAAGGTGTCATCATGGAATTAGATGACTGTGCATTCCCATTAGTACATGGTATTGTTGCTAGTAGCGATCCAATGGTTGCGTTTAAAGATGTAGACATTGCATTATTAGTTGGTGCACGCCCTCGTTCTAAAGGAATGGAGCGTAAAGATTTATTAGAAGCAAATGGCGCAATCTTTACTGTACAAGGTAAAGCATTAGCTGCTGTAGCTAAAAAAGATGTTAAAGTTTTAGTGGTTGGTAATCCAGCTAATACAAATGCACTTATTACATTGAAAAATGCACCTGGATTAAATCCACGTAATTTCCACGCAATGTTACGCTTAGATCATAACCGTGCATTCTCACAATTAGCAGCTAAAACATCTACACATTCTACAAAAATCAAAAATGTCGTTGTTTGGGGTAATCACTCAGCAACTCAATATCCTGATATTACTCACGCAACTGTTGATGGTAAAAAAGCAAGCGATTTAGTTAGCCAAGAATGGTTAGTAAATGATTTCATACCAACAGTACAAAAACGTGGTGCTGCGATTATCGAAGCACGTGGCTTATCTTCTGCTGCTTCAGCTGCTAATGCTGCAGTTGATCATATCCGTAATTGGGTGTTAGGTACAGCTGAAGGTGAATACGTATCAATGGGTGTTCCATCAGATGGTAGCTATGGCATTCCTGAAGGTGTAATTTATGGTTACCCTTGTGTATGCAAAAATGGTGATTTTGAAATCGTTCAAGGTTTATCTATTAGTGATTTCAGCCGCGAAAGAATGGATGCAACTTATAAAGAGCTTTGCGAAGAGCGTGATGCTATTAAGCATTTATTAGGTTAATCTAGAAAATTACTTAGCCCTCAGTTATCGAGGGCTATATTTGTATCAAAAGGATTATTTATGCGTAAATTATTGGCTATATTATTAAGTAGTACTTGTATAACAAGCTTTGCTGCCCAATTACCGCAGATGAATGCCAAAGAATTATCTCGTTTTAATGGCAAGAATGGACAAAAGTCATATGTTGCATTAAATGGATATGTATATGATGTCAGTGGATTAAAACAATGGAATGGCGGGAAACATTACAAAGGTATGGTTGCTGGTACTGATGTAACGCCATACATATCTAAATCTCCACACGGCGCAGATATAGTTAATGAAGAAGAATTAAAACCTATTGCGACATACGAGCAAAAATAGCCAAAGAAACCTTTGGCTATTTTTTATATACATTCCGTTAAGAACCTACTTGCTAAATGCTTATAATCATGATGTTTTTGCACAAACTCAAAACCATTTTTTGCTAAATTATCCAGCTCATTTTGTGGTGTTTGACTTAGCTTGGTAATTGCATCTGCTATTTGATTGACATTTTCAGCATCAATTGATAAGCCACAATTAGATTCTTTTACCAAGTCATTGCCAGCATTAACTGAGTGAATAATTGGTTTACAAGACAACATATAATCAAATAACTTATTAGGACAAATACCAAAACGATAAATTGGTAATTTATTCCAACCAATATATAAACCATCACACATTTTCAGAAAACTTGGTATTTGTAATTTAAGAATTGAGCCAACGAAATAAATATTATTTAGATTATTTGACTTTGCATACTGCTCTAACTCATTACGTAATGCACCATCACCTGCCAAAACTAATGCAATAGGCTTATCAGATAATTGTTTCATTGCTTGAAGTAAACATGTAAGTGCATTTGACTCACCCATACCACCAGCATAACCTAAAATAAATTTACCACCGTTTTTAATTTGAGTAATTTTATTATAAATACTAGCATCTAAACTCTGTGAATTATTTAGCCAATCATCTACCGCAACGCCATTTGAAATATAGACAAATTTATCAGCACTCATACCATGCTCTCTCATGTATTGATCTGCTTTTGGCAATAAGCTAACTACCTTATCGGCATTTCTATAGCCATAATTTTCCGCCCATTGCATCGCCATAATAAATGGATGCCATTTTGACATACCACCAACTTCAATTGGAGTTAAAGGCCACAAATCATGAACCTCATAAACAAATTTAGCATTATATTTTCGTGCAATTTCTTTTGCAACCAATGTATCAAATGGATAGGTAGATGATGCAATCACAATATCAGGTTTACTCTTTAATGTAAACTCTTCATGTAAATTCCATACTTTATTAATAAACGATGCAATGTTAATTACACGCTTAATACCATTTTCTTGATAATTACTAGTTTTAAACCATACATATTCAATACCATCAATGTTTTCTTGGGTATAGTTTTTATTTCTTGGTATATCAATATTTTTTTGACGGATATGCGAAAGATTGCTAGCAAAGATAGTTACATTATGCCCAGATTTAACCCATTCACGTGATAAATAATACGGACGATACTCCATGCCATGATAAATTGAGCCAGCGTAATGATTGATATACAGTATATTAATTTCAATACCTCGCACTTCAATAATGCAAAAGTAATAATGATTGATAAATTTGGAAATAAATGGTGCGGAAGAAGAGACTCGAACTCTTACGCCTCGCGGCGCTGGAACCTAAATCCAGTGCGTCTACCAATTTCGCCACTTCCGCTTTAGATTAGGAGGGTATTATATCCAAATATACTAATCCCTGCAAGATAAATTTACATATTCAAACTAATTAAGTAAAAATATCAAATCAATATAGTATGATAAGACAAATATTTATAATAATTTATTTTACACTTTTATAACGAATATATTAAGTATAGTATGCGTACTGCTAACTAGCAGATCTACTGACCACGCATAAACATTTTATCTAAGTCAGCAATCGTTAATTTAAACCATGTTGGACGACCATGATTACAATAGTTAGCTCGTTCAGTTTGTTCCATATCACGAAGTAATGCATTCATTTCCGCAATAGTTAGCTGATGATTAGCTCGTACTGCACAGTGGCATGCCATAGTTGAAAAAACCTCTTCGACATGATTCTCTAGTACATTTGTATTGCCATATTTAGCAAGTTCACGTAAGGTATCTTTTACCAGCTCGCTAATTTTATTATCATCTAATAGCATTGGGATAGAACGTACTACTAATTGAGTATCACTAATTATATCAATAGATAACCCAAGGTTTGACACCTGTTCTTTATAAATATTAAATGCTTCCATTTCCTGGGCAGTTACACTTACTACCATTGGTAATAATAATTGCTGTGAAGTAATAGCATCATTTTGAAACTGCTGTTTTAACTTTTCTAATATCACTCGCTCATGTGCTGCATGCATATCAACAACAATCATACCATCTTTGGATTGCGATAAGATATAAATACCTTGTAACTGTGCAATTGCATAACCTAGTAATGGATAAGTGGACTCTTCCTGAGCTTGATTATCAATGAAACTATTAAATAAGCTTGGTGTTGGCGCATGTTGCACTATTGGCTTAGCTAACCACGCTGACACAATATTATCATCGTAATTAGTTGAATAATTTATATTATTAAATACTTGTGAAGATTGACTAGTTGGTTCAAAAACATTGGTAGATTGCGCTGAATTTGCTGTAGAAAAATCTTGTCCAACAGCCTTACGAATTGAACGACTCACAAAAGAATGCACAGCACTCGAATCTCTAAAGCGAACTTCATGTTTACTTGGATGCACATTGACATCAACCTCATCATAATTGATTGTCAAAAATAAAACATAATTCGGCGAATGCTCATGGTGCAACACTCCGCTAAAACCTTGCTTAATTGCATTTTGTAAAACTTTATCACGTACAAAGCGTCCATTTACAAAAAACATTTGTACATTTTTATTGTTCTTTAAGTATGCTGGATGATAGACATAACCACTTAGCTTATAACCTGTTGTTAGCTCTTCATTTATCTCAAAATATCGATCTAGATAGTCTTGACCAAATAAATCACCAATACGATGTAATAAATCAGTTGTAGCTAACTGGTAAATATCTTTATCATTATGTTTTAAATTAACTGCTATTTGGCTATTAGATACCGCTATTCTCTCAACTACGCTTTTACAATGCTGAAACTCAGTTGATTCAGTTTTAAGAAATTTCTTACGCGCTGGGATATTATTATATAAATCATTGACTTCAACAATCGTACCATTACGCATTGATATAGGCTTAATTGGCTTTATATCACCAAAGATATTGCTAATAGTATATCCGGCATCTTGTTCAAGTGGTTTACTCGATAAATTAAACCACGATACAGATGAAATAGAAGCCAAACCCTCACCTCGAAATCCAAGAGTCTTTATCGCATACAAATCATCTTCATTAACCAACTTACTGGTAGCATGACGCTCAATAGCCAGACTCAAGTCATCAGCTTCAATCCCACTACCATTATCAGTGACTTTAATTTGCTTGGTACCACCAGCTTGTAACTCAATATTAATCTGAGTAGCATTCGCATCGACACTATTTTCAAGTATCTCTTTAAGCGCTGAAGACGGTCTTTCAACCACCTCTCCAGCACAGATACGATTAACTAAATTATCATCTAAGCGATGTATCTTATTACTCATCTATTTTTTGCTAAATTTAGCATCCCAAATAATTTTCACTACAGGTAATACTGATATTGCCATTACCGCTAAAATAATTATAGAGATATGTTCTTTAATTACTGGAATATTACCAAATAGATAGCCACCGATTAAAAATATAAGTACCCATAACATTGAAGCTAATAAGCTGAATGAAA
>RXKI01000102.1 GCA_003962895.1 Neisseriaceae bacterium | reverse complement strand
GCTTTGATTATGTACACAATAGTAATAGTTATATATCATGACCATCATTAAATTTCTTAACTTGGGTTAAGGAACTTTCAGCCATATATCCACCACCTAGAGCTTGATATAAGTTAACTAGACTGTTTAACTGATTCATCTTGGCTTTATTTTGATTAGCTAAAGAGTAGTCAATATTTAATTTAGTGCCTATCAAATCTACATAAGCAATTGCACCTTTTTGGTAGCGTTTATTTGAGTTCTTATAGATGTCTTGTGCTCGATTTAATGCTGTCGTTTGTTCATTATAATTACTAGTGCTACTGTCGTGTGCTGATAATCCATTATCGACATCTGAGAAAGCGCTGCGCACTGTTTGTACATAATTGTAGTATGCTGTGTAATACTTAGATTTAGCAATGTCAACTTCTTTGTATAAACTCATATTAAAGAATGGCATAGCAGCACCAAGTTGAGCCATCCAAAAATCTCCGCCAGCACTAAATAAATTAGCTAAATTCATTGTACCTTGACCAAGAGCACCAGTTAAATTAATACTTGGGAAGAACATTGATCTAACTGCACCAATATTTGCATTAGCTAGTTGTAATTGATATTCGGCAGCTACCACGTCAGGACGAGTTTTAAGTATATCTGAAGGTAAATTAATTGGAATAATATTCTTAGTTGATATATTATTGAAATTATTATCAAGTTTAATTTTAGCTGGATTTTGATTAGTTAACAGCTGAAGCGCATTTTCCGCATTAGTAATATTAGTTTTTAGTATTGGAATATTTGCTTTAATTGTCGCAATATATTGATCTAAGGCACTTACTTTTAAATCTGAGATTGACCCTTTTTCATATTGAATTAATGTCAATTTACGCAACTCTTCAGCATCACGTAATGTCTCTTCCTGTATTTCTAATTGGCGATGAAAGCCAAGTAAAGCAAAGTAGCTACTTGATACTTGAGATATTATTCCAAGCCGTACTGCATAGACAGCCTGTTGCTGCATAGCTAGGTTTAATGTAGCTATTTCACCCTGCTTAATTTGCTCAAAAACATTTAAGGTATAGCTTGGCATAATTCCATAGCCATAACTATTAAAGTTATTGAAATTATTACTTGTACTAGGAATTGGGTTGCTACTATGATTTGTAAAACTACCATCAAACATTTGTCCAATTGCACCACCAGCACCAATGTTAGCTGTTGGTACCCATCCCATATTAACCTTACCTAATTGCGCTTGAGCTTGGAGCATATTGCCCATTGCCATTTGTAAATTATTATTATTTGCAAATGCACTCTCAATTAATCCATTTAGTTGAGGGTCATTAAATTTACGCCACCATGCCATTTCAGCAATGTTAGTGCTTTCATTTACGCTTAGACTATCTTTTGATGTCCAGTTCGTCGGTGCTGTTACATTTGGCTTTGTATAATCTGGTCCAAGTAATCCACATGAGCTAATTAATGCTGATATGGTTAGTAATGCTAAGTAATTTGGTTTTATTTTCATGATTTTTCTACTTACTTGTATTTACCATAACATTGCTACTTGCACCTACACGCAGTGGATATTTAGGGTCATTCTCTAATTTCACGCGAACTGTAAAGCGTTGAGTAACTTTTACCCAGTTACCAGTAGCATTTTGTGCTGGTAATAGTGAGAAGGTATTGCCACTGGCATAGCTAATACTTTGTACAGTACCAGTATATTTATGGTCATACATATCTAACTCAATCTCAGCTGGTTGCCCAATTTGAATTCGCTTTAACTGAGTTTCTTTAAAGTTAACATCTACCCACCAGTTATTATTATCAACTAGTCCAAATAGTTTCTGTCCCGCAGTAACCAATTCGCCAGAGTGTAAACTATTTAAGTTACTAATATAACCATCAACTGGAGCTCGTAATTCTGTATATGAAGCATCGTTTTTAGCATTTTGCACGCCTGTTTGTGCCAAATCAATTTGTGTTATCGCGCTATTGTACTGAGCTGTTGCTTGTGCTAAAGCTTGTTTTGCTGAATCTGCTTGGTTTTGATATTTTTGCATATCTTGCAGTGAACCTGCTTTTTCATGATACAACTCTGTATAGCGAGCAGCTAACTCTTGTGCAAATTTATAATCAGATTTGGCTTTATCTAAATTTGCTTGTGCTGTATTTGATTGTTGTTTGTATAGCTGTAAATCTTGATTAGCTTTAGTTAATTGTAAATCATAATCGCGAGGATTTATGGTTACTAATAAATCGCCTTTATGGACAAATTGATTATCTTTTACATAAATTTGTTGTATGTACCCACCAACTTTAGGTGCGACATTAATTAAATTTGCATTTACATAAGCATTTTCAGTGCTAGGATGATATTCACTATATTTGTAATAGCCAAATGCACTTGCAGCAGCAACCAAAATTACGCCAACACCGATAATAAAATGTTTATTCATATATACTCCGTTTAATCAATATGTACTTTTGCGCCTTTTGCTGGACGTTTTAATAAAAATGGTAACCAACAAAAAATTAGCATTGCTATTCCGGTAATATAGAATGAGTCTAAGTAGCTAATAATTGCTGATTGTTGCATCACTAATCCATGTGCCGCAACTACTTGTGCATTTTCTGGCATCGTGCTTAGATTTTGTGACCACATTTTGAAGCCTTCGCTATATGGCGATACGTTGGATGCTAGATCGTGGTATGAAACTTGTTGTTGATGTGAAACTATTGTTGCTGAAATTGACGTTCCAATTGAGCTAGCGAAGTTTCTGAAGAAATTAAACATACCAGATGCATCACCATGTAAGTCATGTGGGATATCGATGAAAACTATCTGCATAATTGGGATGAAAAATGCCATCATGCCGACCCCTTGAACCATAGCTGAAATTAATATCATAGTTTGGCTTGTCTCAGGTGCATAACCAGATAACATGAAGGAGCTATAGGCAAATATTAACAAACCACCAAACAATATTTTACGAGCATCAAACTTTGAGATTAATTTTGCAATAATTGGTGCTGCTATGAATGCAATCATCCCTCGAGGTGCAGTAATTATTCCAGCGGTATCAGCAGGGTATCCATATGATTGTT
>RXKI01000138.1 GCA_003962895.1 Neisseriaceae bacterium | reverse complement strand
AATTTTTCCAATATATAATTAAAAATATATAAATTATAAATTTATATATAAAATGGACTTACTTGATTGAATGGATGCTAATTTTGTTTAGTGAGGTTTATTATGTTTTGGAATATCATGACTGCTATACATCAGTTGCCGACATTTGACCGTCGTGAAGATGATCCTTGGTGGACAGATGACGAAAAGAAAATTGTAGATTTCATATACTGCCAATTGTCTTATTCGAACAATCAAGGAGTGGTTCGTTTGGTTGATGAAAAAGGATTGACTAAAGATGATAAAGATTATTATTGTTGGACGTGTATAGGACCAGACCTTCAAGAACAGAATGGTGAATTGGTGTTTGGGTTGGATAAGGAATGGGCTGACTTTTTGTCGAAACATGTTGATATTGGTAAGTATGTTGGTACAGTAACGTATAGTGAAATGAATTTTGATTTTATTTGTCACAAATGTGGTGAAGGTATTGATGAAGACAAACATGACTCTTTGATTGAGACAGATCCAAATATTTGGATGTATGATGGAAATGGTTTTGGACGTCGTGTGCAAGGAACTGTTAAACAAACGGTTGAAAATAAATGTAATTGTCATGTATGTGGTACCGAATGTGAAGTTGCTTGGTATGATGAGTGTGACATTGATACTTTATGGGTGTTTGAGAAAGGTTCCGTATTGTATGCACATTACGGACGTGGTGCAGGTATGTCGTTTCGTTTTCATAGTTCGTTGGAAATGAATGGTATGGAACCTTTGGAATTCTTTAAGGAGAAAAAGAAAGATGTAACTGAAGTATGTTAATGTAATAAGCAGAGGGACAAGGATGTCCCTTTTTTATTGTTTATATGTAAGGACGTCAGGACGTCCAAAAAATGGGTAATTTTTCCATTATAGCTACCATCCAAAAGTACGGTAGGAAAAAACGCCATATTTTTGGACTAGTGGACAAGTCCTTTTATTTCCACATTTTTCCAAGTATAATATAAAAATATATAAATTTTAAAATTTATATATAAAATGGACTTACTTGATTGAACGGATGCTAATTTTGTCTGTTGAGGTTATTATGTTAAGTATTGTTTGTTTATGTATTATTGATGGCAAGTTTGTGGGTTTGACTGGTAAGAGTGCTTGTGTTTTGTTGTCTGATTTGTTAAAGACAAAAGTGAGTGTTGATAACATTTATGAGGTGTTGAGTGAAAAGGATCAAGTGAGTGATGTTGAATTAGACACAATGGAGCCTAATGAATATTTTGATTTTATGGTTGAACGTAAGTACAACATTGTACTGAAAGGTGATAAGGATTATGAAGAGTTTTGTTTAGTAAATTGTGTTGGTTATAATGATGATTGGCCATATATGGCTGAAATTGATGGTAAAGATTATGTATTAGTAGTTATTTATGAAGACTAATATGTAAAATGTAAAATGAGGGACAAGGATGTCCTTTTATATGTTAGTGAAAGGAACATTTTAAAGTTCTCACAAACAAACCCCACCTTCGAAATGGATTTTTCCTTCATATAATATCATATAGTAATATTATACATACCATATCATTCTGTCCAATATACTATTAAAACATTTCTTTCTTTTCAAAAAATCCATCACAACATTGTTCGAGATTTTATTCTTTTCATCCATTTTGATTTGTTTTATTTTCCTTTTCTTACTTATATAATATTACTATCTTCCTTTTCATATTTTAAAACAAAACAAATAATCCTTTTATTCGTTTAGTTCTTTTCTTCCATTTATAATATACATTTCTTTTTTACATTTTATACTGCTATCCTTTTTATTGGTTTGAAAAGTTGGAACAATTTATTTTATTGTTTGTAATTTAAAATGGAATCTTTTTATTGGAAAAATAGACACGTCTTTTTATTGGAACAAAAAGTATATCTTAATTATGGAATGTTATACTTATCTTTTTATTGGATTGTTGGTCATAACATTTATTTGGTTTATTTGTTTAGTCTTTTTATTGGATGCAAATTATTGTGGGACGGAAAAGACGGAATGAAAGTTTTGGATTTTTTGGACGGACATTTTTATGGATTAAATATATTATTCTTTTATTTTTTTGATTTGGTTGGAAAGATGGACTTTTCTTTTGGTTGGAATTTTTGACGGATGGAAAAGTTGGAACAAAGTTTTGGAAGGTTGGACGGACGCTTTTTTTGGATTTAAAAAATAAACTTTTTAAATTTTTGGATTTTTTGAGACAAAAAAAGACTGGAAATCTTTCGATTTCCAGTCTTGCCAATTATTTGGATTTTGCTGGTTTTAACACTAACTCCTGATCTTTAGATATTTGGATTTCAGTGTCGATAACAGTTCCTAATTGAGTACCACAAATTTGGTATCCGTAAAGAACAACACAGTCTTTTGGAATCTCCTTATCCATAAGGTCGTCAATAGTAGTGTAACATACCTTTACTGCTTTACCATCAACAACTTGACACACAGTACGAATCTTAGTGTCACGTTTGATCACCGTTGCAACAGGCTTCACTTCCTGAACCTTAGCTAGACCATACTCAGCTTTCACGTTAGCAATATAAGTCGACAACCCCTTTGCAGTCATACGGACACCATCCAACACCCCGTCATTTCCACCTGGATGGTCTGGACGGAACGTCTTCATTACGTACTTGCGCAAGTCGTCCGGATGAACGCCCTGTGCTTGTGCACGGTTAATGACTCTAATGACTGCCTGGTACTTGTCACTTGTGAATGATTGCTTAGCCATAATATACCTCATCTTCGTTGGTGAAATTATCTAACTATTAAATATAACTATATTTTATATTATAAATAATATATAATTTAATTATAAATAATAATTAAATAAAAATAAATTATATTATAAATTAAAATTTAGAAATTTTAATTTATAAATATATTATAGAGTAACTTAAATAATTTATAAACAGTTTTATAAAAAATTATTAAAAAGTTTATATAAGTTTATAAATTATATAATTAAATAGGGTATATAAAAAAAATTGATGAGGTATATAAAAAATTTTTATATATATTATATACCACTAAAAAAATCTTAGCCAAAATTTTTCATCCTCATATAGTCCTCTTAATCTTTCTTCATCTTTCCCAATAATTCTTTCCTCATATAGTCCTCTTAATCTTTCTTCATCTTTCCCAATAATTCTTT
>RXKI01000122.1:12493-18788 GCA_003962895.1 Neisseriaceae bacterium | reverse complement strand
TAATTCACGAAGTTTATTGCGAGCGATACCAAATTTACGGAATGTACCTCTTGGGCGACCAGTCAATGCACAACGATTACGTTGGCGAATTGGTGCTGCATTACGAGGCAACTTTTGCAAAGCTAATCTAGCTTCGAACTTCTCTTCATCTGATTTAGATGAATCATTAATGATTGCGAACAAAGCATCTCTTTTAGCAGCAAATTTTGCTACTAATTTAGAACGCTTTTCTTCTCTTTCGATTAACGCCAATCTAGTCATATTTATATCCTTATTTGATTGGGAAACTAAATAATTTTAACAAAGCACGAGCTTCATCAGCATTTTTTGCTGTTGTGGTAACAGTAATATTCATACCACGTAATGCATCGATTTTGTCATATTCAATTTCTGGAAATATAATTTGTTCTTTAATACCAAAGTTGTAATTACCAAATTTGTCGAATGATTTACCATTTAAACCACGGAAATCTCTAACACGAGGTAAAGCAATGTTTACTAAACGATCTAAGAACTCATACATGTGTTCTTTACGTAAAGTAACCATACAACCAACTGGATAACCCTCACGGATTTTGAAACCAGCAATTGACTTACGTGCTTTTGTTACAACTGGTTTTTGACCAGCTATTTTAGTTAAATCAGAAAGAGCGTGTTCCATTACTTTTTTATCAGCAACAGCTTCACCCAAACCAATATTTAATGTAATTTTCTCTATACGAGGAACTTCCATTACTGAACTGTAATTAAATTGTTTCATTAACTCAGGAACTACAGTTGTGCTATAAAAATCTTTTAATCTTGCCATCTTTGACCCCTGAATTAACCAACTAATTTACCAGTTGATTTGAAAAAGCGTACTTTTTCACCATTTTCAACTTTAAAACCAATACGGTCAGCTTTTTTCGTTTCTGTGTTGTATATAGCCACGTTTGAAACATCAATTGGTTTAGTTATAGACTCTATACCACCTTGAACATTTTTCATTGGATTAGGGCGTACATGTTTTTTAACAACATTAACACCATCAACAACAACCTTTTGACCTTCTGCTACTACAGCGCTAACTTGAGCAATTTTGCCCTTGTCTTTGCCAGCAATTACAATGATCTCATCACCTTTACGAATTTTTCTCATCATTATTCCTTAAATTACTTCTGGAGCTAATGAAACAATCTTCATGAAACGCTCTGTACGCAATTCACGAGTTACTGGACCAAAGATACGAGTACCAATTGGCTCCAACTTAGCATTTAACAATACCGCAGCATTGTTATCAAATTTAATTAACGATCCGTCAGGACGACGAACACCTTTTGCAGTGCGAACTACTACAGCGTTGTATACATCACCTTTTTTAACACGTCCACGAGGAGACGCATCTTTAATAGCAACTTTAATTATATCACCAACACTTGCATAGCGACGCTTTGAACCGCCTAATACTTTGATACACTGAACAGAGCGTGCACCAGTATTATCTGCAACATCCAATCTTGTTTGCATTTGAATCATGTGATTTTACCTTTCCAACTTAACACGTTACGTAAACGGCCAGTATTGGGTCCGATGATTTCGGACTACTAGACATCATAAGTAAGGGGTTAATTCTACCACAACATAATTTTTATTTACAAGTTTATTTAATAATAAATAGCAAATACAATTACAAATTTAATAATTAGTATTTTATTCATTACAAAAAACAACTAATTTCACAGTTTCAATCTACCAAAAAATAAAGAGTGGCAATTAATTACCACTCTTTATTTCGATCTCTTATTCAAGAACTATGCTTTTTCAACCAAAGATTGAACAGCCCAAGTTTTTGTTTTAGACATTGGTTTGATTTCAGTGATAATCACAACATCACCTACCTTATACTCATTATTTGCATCATGAGCTTGGTATTTAGCAAATTTCTTAACGATTTTACCATATAAAGGATGTTTTACACGACGCTCAATTAAAACAGAAACTGTTTTATCGCGCGCATCACTTACCACTTTACCAACTAAAGTACGAACGATTTTAGTCATTTTTAAGCCTTTTCACGTAAAATAGTTCTAACACGTGCTATATCACGACGAACTTTACGCAACTCACTTGTTTTAGTAAGCTGTTGCATAGCTACTTGCATACGTAAAGAGAAATGAGATTTAAGTAAAGCTTCTAACTCTACATTTAACTCATCAACTGATTTAGTTCTTAATTCTACATTATTCATTACGCACCTACCTGTCTTACTACGAATGTTGTTTTGAATGGTAACTTAGCAGCAGCAAGTCTAAATGCTTGACGAGCTAATTCTTCAGTAACCCCATCCATTTCATACAACATTTTACCTGGTTGAATTTCAGCTACGAAATACTCAGGAGAACCTTTTCCTCCACCCATACGTACTTCAGCTGGCTTTTTAGAAATTGGTTTATCTGGAAACACACGAATCCATACACGACCACCACGTTTAATGTGACGAGTCATTGCACGACGAGCAGCTTCAATTTGACGAGCAGTCATACGACCACGCGCAACAGATTTCAAACCAAACTCACCAAAACTTACTTTATTACCACGAGTAGCTAGACCTCTATTGCGGCCTTTTTGTACTTTACGGTATTTTAAACGATTAGGCGATAGCATCTTTCTCTACCTTTCTTTTTCTCGGAGCAGCTTTTTTACTAACAGGCTTTTTATTATTTAATTTTTTATCATCATCTTTTGCTGATTTAAAAAATTTATTTTTATTTAAATTGATGTCACCACGGTAAACCCATACTTTAACACCAATAATACCATATGTAGTCAACGCTTCCGCTGTTGCATATTCAACATCAGCACGTAATGTATGTAACGGCACACGACCTTCACGATACCATTCGCTACGTGCAATTTCAATACCATTTAAACGACCTGAAGTCTCAATTTTGATACCTTGAGCACCAAGTTTCATTGCTGCTTGCATAGAGCGTTTCATCGCACGACGAAAGGCAACGCGTTTTTCAAGTTGTTGTGCAACTTGATCAGCAATGATTTGTGAATTTAATTCTGGTTTACGAATTTCTTCAACATTTAAATGTAAAGGCGTAGAAGTAAATTTTTGCAATTCTTTTTTGATTTGCTCAATTCCTTCACCTTTTTTACCAATAACAACACCTGGACGAGCAGTATGTAAAGTAACTTTAATGCTTTTCGCAGGGCGCTCAACAACTACGCGACCGATAGCTGCACGACGTCCAAAGTTCTTAACTAAATACTCTCTGATTTTTAGATCTTCTTCTAAATTTGAAGCAAATGATTGATTATTTGCATACCAACGAGAAGACCAATCTTTTGTTACAGCTAACCTAAAACCGCGAGGGTCAATTTTTTGTCCCATATTGATCTCCTATTAATATCCAACCACTACGTTAATATGACAAGTTTGTTTTTCAATTTTATTACCACGGCCTTTAGCACGTGCTGTAAAACGTTTTAAACTTGCGCCTTTATCAACGAAGATCTCTTTTACTTTAAGTGCATCTATATCAGCACCTTCGTTATGTTCTGCATTTGCTATTGCTGACTCTAAAGCCTTTTTCACAATTCCAGCTGATTTTTTAGTACTAAATGTCAAAACATTTAATGCACGACCAACAGGTAAACCACGAACTAAATCAGCAACTAAACGAGCTTTTTGTGCAGATACACGTATATTTTTTGCTTGAGCTTTTACTAACATCTATTACTCCTTAGCGCTTAGCTTTTTTATCAGCTACGTGGCCTTTAAATGTGCGAGTTAATGAAAACTCACCCAATTTATGACCAACCATGTTATCAGTAATATAAACTGGAACATGAGCACGACCGTTATGTACAGCGATTGTTAAACCAATCATTTCAGGTAGAATAGTAGAACGACGAGACCAAGTTTTGATTGGGCGTTTATCGCTTTTCTCTACCGCAGTTAACACTTTACTTATCAAGTGATGGTCAACGAAAGGACCTTTTTTTAATGAACGAGCCATTTTTATTCCTTCACTTATTATTTACGACGACGATCGCGGATAATCATATTATCCGTACGTTTATTACGACGAGTCTTATAGCCTTTAGTTTTCTGACCCCATGGTGAAACAGGATGCATTCCAGATGAAGTTCTACCCTCACCTCCACCATGTGGATGATCAACAGGATTCATTGCAACACCACGTACTGTAGGACGAATACCTAACCAACGCTTAACACCTGCCTTACCATATTGACGCAAACTATGCTCTTCATTTGACACAATACCAATTGTCGCTTTACAATCTAAGTGAACTTTACGAATCTCGCCTGAACGTAAACGTAATTGAGCATAAATACCTTCACGACCCAATAATTGTACTGAGCTTCCAGCTGAACGTGCTAATTGAGCACCTTTACCTGGTTGCATTTCGATACAGTGAACTGTTGAACCAACAGGAATATTTCTTAAAGGCAATGTATTACCAACTTTAATTGGAGCTTGTGCACTGCTAATAACTGTTTGACCAGCTTCTAAACCTTTAGGAGCAATGATATAACGTCTTTCACCATCAGCATAGCACAATAAAGCGATATGCGCTGTACGATTAGGATCATATTCAATGCGCTCAACAGTTGCTGGAACATCCAATTTATTACGTTTAAAATCAACTAAACGATAGTGTTGCTTATGCCCACCACCTTTATGTCTTACAGTGATACGACCGTTATTATTACGACCAGAACCACGAATTTGTTTTTCTACTAGAGATGCTAAAGGTTTACCTTTATGCAATCCAGGAGTAATAACCTTTACTACGCCACGTTGACCAGGAGTAGTAGGTTTTAATTTTACGATAGCCATATTATTTAACTCCTATTACTTCTGATTAGATGCTAAATCAAAATCTTGACCTGGTTTCAAGCTAATATAAGCTTTCTTCCAATTAGCACGGCGACCAGAAAAACGACCAAATCTTTTTGCTTTACCTTTTACATTAGTAACAGTTACAGCTAAAACTTCAGCATTAAACGCTAACTCAAAAGCAGCTTTAACATCTTGTTTTGTTGCTTGTGGTAATACTTTAAATACTACTTGCTCATGCTTTTCTGCTACATTATTTGCTTTTTCAGTTACTACTGGCGAAAGCAATACTTTATACAAATCCATTTTTAGCATGACCATTGCTCCTGTACTTGTTCAATAGCTTTTTGCGTAAATACTACTTTATTACAACGTAATAATGTATACGGATCAATTTGATGAGATTCTAATACTAATACAGTTGGCAAATTACGAGAAGCGTAATAAACATTCTCAGTTAATTCATCAACAACTACTAGAACTGTTTTCTCATTAGCTAATGACATATTATTTAATGCTGTTACAAAAGATTTCGTTTTAGGAGTATCAATGTTAAATTCATTTGTTACAACTAGGCGGTTATCACTTACTAATTTAGATAAAATAGAAGCCATACCTGCACGATACATCTTACGATTTACTTTATGAGAGAAATTCTCATCAGGCGTGTTAGGGAACGCACGACCACCACTACGCCAAACTGGAGAAGCAGTTGTACCAATACGAGCACGACCTGTACCTTTTTGTCTCCAAGGTTTTTTAGTAGAATGAGCAACTTCACTACGAGTTTTTTGTTTGCGGTTACCAGTACGCGCATTAGCTAAGAATGCTGTAACTACTTGGTGAACCAAATCTTCGTTATATTCACGACCAAATACTGTTTCATTAACAGGTAATTTACCTGATTCTTGGCCTTGTACATTAATTAATTTTAATTCCATTATGCACCTGCCTTCACACTTGGACGAACAACAACATTACCGCCTTTTGAACCAGGGATTGCACCTTTAATCAAAAGAAGACCACGTTCAGCATCCACACGAACAACTTCCAAATTCTGTGTCGTAACTTTAACATTACCTAAATGACCAGCCATTCTTTTACCAGGGAATACACGTCCTGGATCTTGACGCTGACCAATTGAACCTGGTGCATTGTGTGACACCGAGTTACCATGTGAAGCACGGTTTGATGAGAAGTTATGACGCTTGATAGCACCAGCAAAACCCTTACCTTTTGACGTACCAGTAACATCAACTAACTGACCAACAGAGAATAATTCTACTGTTACAACAGAACCAGCTGAATAACTAGCAACTTCTTCAGAAGTTAACGGAAATTCTTTTAGTAAAACACCAGCTTCCATTTCAGCTTTTGCATAATGACCTTTTGTTGCCTTATTTACGCGATTTGCTTTTTTAGCACCAAAAGTCACTTGAACTG
>RXKI01000122.1:12301-12443 GCA_003962895.1 Neisseriaceae bacterium | reverse complement strand
CGTCTGTTGCTTGTGATTTAACTTGTACCACACGATTAGGGGATACTGCCAATACCGTAACTGGAATTGAAGCACCACTCTCATCGAAAATACGAGTCATACCAAGCTTTTGACCTAATAATCCTAGACTCATTTTTCACCT
>RXKI01000122.1:219-12251 GCA_003962895.1 Neisseriaceae bacterium | reverse complement strand
CAGGCTTGGTTACAATTGACCAATAATATAACTACTGCCAATTTAGACAATAGGGTCGAAATTATATCATAGAAAAATATTATTTTGCAATTAAGATTAATAAAACAAAAAAGCACACCATTTTTGGCATGCTTTTATAAATATTTTATAAGTGGTTTTTTAATTAATTACTGCCAAAATAGAGTGTTACCACAACTTGTTTCATATTGTAGGTAACTGTATCAGTGTTAGCTAACTCAACCTTTTCCATTTGAATTTTACTATTTGTCTGAGTTTGTAAATAATCACGAATTTTCACAGCTAAAGAACTCATTTGAGTTGGGTAACTAATAGTTGCTTTTTTAACACGCCCTTCATTGATGCCATCAACGATATCTTGTAATTCTTTTTTATTAAACTCAGAAAAGAATGCTGGAGCCCAACCACCAACCATCTGTGATTCACTTGCACTAATATCAGATTCTGTAGAAACAGCTGAAGCATCAATTTTAGGATCAGCAATAGAATGCGTGTTTTGCGTAGCACAACTAATCACACCACACCCCACTAAGACAACCACCAAAAATTTTAATAATTTCATTACTCATACCTTATTTATCAAATTTAACAATACCATTTGAGTTTACAACATTGACCACATCTTTATTGCGCACAATTTTACATTGATGAGATGGCTCAATACATACCCGCGCCAAATTATTACCAAGCTGCTCAGAGCTTAAATGGAATAAACTTCTCAATAATGGAGAGTGTTGTAAATCTTCCGCAGTAAAGCTACCATGCTGATCAAAACCAGTATTGTCCAACAATAATGGTGGAACATTAAAATTAGGTGTAGTACTGGCAAATACATCGCAAATACTCAATAAACACAACAAAACAACCAGATATTTTCTCAACACAACTCTACTTAAATATTATATTAATTTACAGAGCCATATTTTACCAAAACATAAATTACTAGTCCGATAAACTCGACTATTTAGCAAAAATATTTGCATAAACTTTATCTCGATGTAAATTATATGCAGCAAAAAATCCAGTATACCATTGCACAAGTGTCGCCCCATTTTCAAGTGAAGCCTTCACATCAGCAAAATACTCAACCCCGCCAGAGCGAATAATATGAAATTCATAACCTGGGTTTATTTTAGATAATATTTCAGCAGAGTGCGTACATAAATTTAGCGAATTATCTTTCAATAATTTACCACTCACACCGCCACCATAATTATTTACAAAATAGTCAAATAGCTTGTTTTCATTATGATTAGAAATTTTATTAATTAAATCTGCGTAGTTAGTTGATGTATTACCTAGATTAATCCCATCAAACCCCAATTTGACTAGTGCAGTCAAAATTTCTTCTAGGCTAGACATCGATAGATCATTCGATAATTTAACCACCACTGGTAATTTACGCTCACGTTTATTCAGAAATTCATCAGCAATAACTTGTAATCTTGCAATAATATTTCCACCACCAGCTTTGATATTTGGGCAAGATTCGTTTATCTCAATAAAATCAATTTGTGGATGATTATGATATTTCCAGAGACTATCAATTAGCAATTGAAGCCCAACATCCTCATCATAATCTGGGGAGCGCATCAAACTCCAACCAATTGGGCAACCATCAACTTTATTAAACGTAATATTTTTCTGTACTAAAACATCATCACCTAAATTTGGCAAACCTAGCCAATTAACCGCAACATCAGAATTTGGCAACGTAATAAATGGCAGCGTAATTCCATTTTTTGCATTACCACTACGCGCATTTGCAGTTGAAGTACCACCAATATAGCCACCCGCACCAAGCTTTGCTACTGTATCGTACGCTTCACCATTTTTAAACATTCCCGCAGAATTCATTAATGGACTACCAAATTTAAGTCCCCACGCATTTACTGCATAGTCATCATGCGGTATAAATTGCGCTTTAGGTATGTAATCACAAAACTCTTTCATAAATTTCATACGCCCATAGGACATAAGCTTAACTTGCCAATCAAGTGGTAATTTCTGGATAGCTGGATAAGCTAAATGAAAGATCTTTGATAATTTAGCAGGATGCATTAATTAACAATTTGCTTGAAGTAATTTATCATCAATCTCATTTGCACGAATACGCGCAGGTCGATTAGCCAATCTCTCCCAATAAGCAACAAACTCTGGTAATTTTTCAAGCATGCCAAATTGCATATAAAAGCCAATATATGAACCCACAATCACATCAGCAGCAGTAAATCTATCACCAGCCACATAACCTGAACCAGATACAGCTTTTGCTAAAGTTTTAAATGTATCAGCTGGATTTCCACAACCAAACGAGCGCTGTTGATCAGCATTTAACTCTACATTTAGAGATTTGATACCTATTGCTTGCTCAAAAGGTCCCGCCATAAAAAACAACCAACGATAGTAACTAGCTTTCTCTTCATCAGTTTGAGGATATAATCCTTTATCTTTAAATACATCAGCTAAATAATTACAAATTGCTATTGTCTCAGTAACTACAACATCGCCATGCTTGATCGCCGGAACTTTACCCATTGGATTAATTGCTAAATACTCTGCTGATTTCATAGTACTCGCATAATCTAAAACTTGAGTTTCATAAGAAACACCAAGTTCTTCAAGCATCCAACGAACGATACGACCACGCGACATTGGGTTGGTATAAAAAGTTAATTTTTTCATTCTTCACTCTCGCTTTTTCAATAATAAAACTGTAAAATTATATCACAAATCAACACCAAATCTTTTCGCTCACTCAATCAGTTATAATATCTCAAATAATCATTTAATATATTTAAGGACCCAAGTCATGACATTTGATGAGTATATTGACGAAGCAAATAGTAATTTTGAATCAAATAATTTGGAGTATGTAATTGAGATCAGCAAGAAGATGCTAATTAAGAATCAATTAACTAAAGAACAAACTCTTAGTGTACATTATAATAAGTCTAGAGCATACTTTGAATTAGGAGAATTACAGCAAGCACTTGATAATTTGAACTCAGTGATTCAAATTGATCCAAGTTATGCTAACGCATATTATAATAAAGCTAGAGCACTTTTAGGATTAAATAAAATTCAAGAAGCTCTTGCTCAGTATGACAAAGCAATCGAATTAAATAATGAGTATGCAGGAGCATATTATAATCGGTCAGAAATACATTTTAGACTTGAAAATTATGATTTAGCTCTTGATGACATGAATAAAGCAATTGAACTCTATGAAAATAATCCCTACGCATATTGCAATAGAGCATCGATATACATGGAAAAAGAAAATTTCATTGAATCCATAGCTGACTTAACACATGCAATACATCTTGAAATAAGTGAGCCTCTATTCTATAGCCAAAGAGCAAAAGCTTATTACTTTATTGAAGATTATCAAAATGCGATTAATGACTTAGATACTGTAATAGCATTTGATAAAACTGATTCAGCAGCATTTTATAATCGCGGAATGTCTAAATTAAAATTACAATTACAAGATGAAGCTCTTGAAGATTTTCAAGAAGCATTACGCTTGAGACCAGACGATGAAAATCTTATTAATACTATAGATGAAATCAATGCAACTACAAACTAACTTTCTTACTAGGGTTAGTAATTTAATTACTAATCCTAACGCAGTTATCTGCAATTAACACACTTAAAACCATCAATACTAAATTAATAATAAACTGGCAAACAATTAAAAATACAATAATATAGCTCGTACCAACTTGCATACCCGCAGCAAATGATAGATTAATTATTATCATCATTATCACGATAAATAAATGAAGTACGATTAATACCAAGATATTACGCAAAACAAATTGTAATGAAACCCATAACAAATGAAATGGCTTATATGATCCTTGAGTTTTTATGCTAATAATTAAAGCAAGAACGCCAAGCGCACAAAAAATAAACACCACTAATTGCAACAAAGCACTAGCTAAATGTAGCATTTGAGGATCTGTAATCTGAGTAGCAACAACAGAGAATAACAAACTTGGAATTAATTCAATCAAAGAAAGAATAACAATTAGTACATATATATTAGCATTTGATAATTCGTTTTTTAGTGTTTGAAAGTAGTTTTCAATTTTGCCAGTCATTTGCTGATGAAGTTTGTTATTTATCAAAAGCACAGCAATCACTAAGTTTACAAAAACAAAAACAGCCAAAGATAAACACAGTGAGAAAATCTCATTATCTGGATTAATAAACTTTGTGCTTAAATAAATAGCTGTTGCCATAACTATTGACATAACTACAACGGGCAAAGTAAATAGCCAAAATCTAGCTTTTAGTGCAACAAAGCCTTCTTTAATTATTGGTAAAACATCACTAAACTTTAATTTATCAAATGTCATATTAAAATCTCTCTACGCCAGTAGCATATAAATTATAGATAAAAACATTAGAAATAACTATTGCTAATAAAGCAATCATTATCATAATGAAGAAACATAGCCCAAACAGCACTGTATTAGTTACAATCATTGCAAGCATAGTAAACAGGTATAATGGAATAATCAAAAATGCGGCTAAAAGCAAAACAGCAAAGAATATCACACTAATATTTCGTACAATGAAAGTCCAACTCATTCTTAACGCTTGAAAGACTCCAAGCTCATGATTAAACAAGATTATCGCTGGCGATATTCCATAAAACAAAGCCTTAAACACACTAGTACCAATCAATAGATATGCTAATTGCGGAGATAACGTCAACATTTCATTTGCTGATGGACTCATGCCTTGAGATTGCATAACTTCAGAAATAATACTCACTAAAATTAAATCAATACCAGTATTAAAAATAGCAAATGACAAAACATTGCGCTGTCTGAGTAGCATCGGTAAATTTAGCTTAATTTCAACTGGGGAGTTATTAGTAATATACGCACTACTCATTAAGATACGCATAGCAACAGCTGTGGCAAAAAACGAACCCAAGAAAGGTAAAAAGGATACCATTACAAACATCAAAGCAAAATACATAAAATTAATTGGCTTTTCACGAAACACCATAAAACTTGCTTTAACCCATACCCATGCGATACCAATATTAAATTCATTTCTTATTTTAAATTTGACCATACTCATATTTCTAAAATTCTCCCTTATGGCTAAAATCTCTTAGCCTAAAACCCAATGCAAATAGTGCACCAAAATAACATATTGCGGCAACAATAATTACGATTATCAATGAAATAATCCGATGCAACATTGCGTGCATAAAATCCAATGGTAAAGAATGTAATGCAAACTCTATTCCTATTGCCATTATGAGTACAGCTACAAACAATTTTATAAAAAACTGCATAAATCCACTACCTGGCTGATAGTAACCTTTTTTAACCAATAAAATCGCTAATGCAATCGCATTGATACACGCGCTCACCCCAATTGACAAAGATAGTCCAGCATGTTTAAATGGTCCAATAAATGCCAAATTCATTAATTGCGTACATGCTAAGACAAATAATGCAATTTTAACTGGTGTTTTGATATCTTGGTTTGCATAAAAACCTGGAGCTAAAACCTTTACAAGAATAATACCAATTAACCCAATTGAGTAAGCAATCAAAGCATAGCTTGTCATTACCGCATCATGGATATCAAATTCACCATGCATAAATAATGTCATCGTTAATTCTTTAGACAATAACCCCAAGCCAACTGTTGCTGGTAATGCCAATAATAGACACAAGCGAATTCCCCAGTCTAATATTTTTGAGAAATCTTGCTTATTTCCAGAGCACGCATGTTTTGATAAACTCGGAAGTAAAATAGTACCTAGTGCAACTCCAAGTAATCCAGTTGGAAACTCCATTAATCTATCAGCATAATACATCCATGAGATGCTACCACTTGGTAAAAATGATGCATAAATCGTATTGATTACCATGCTAATTTGCGAAATTGATAAAGCAAAAATTGCTGGACCCATTAATTTAACCACTCGCCAAACTGCTTCATTTTTGAAATCAAATTTTGGCATAACTAACATATTTATCTTATGTAAAAATGGCATTTGGAAACATAGTTGCAATAATCCACCAACAAAAGTCGCCCATGCCATAGCTAAGATAGTTGGCTCAAAATTATTTCTAAAAAACAGTATAAATACAATAAATACGATGTTCAAAATCGTTGGGGTAAATGATGGAATTGAAAATTTGCCCCATGTATTTAATATCCCACCCATCATTGAAGCTAATGAAATAAATAATATATACGGAAAAGTAATTCTAAGTAGCGTTGTAGTTAAGTTAAATTTCACTGGATCAGACATAAATCCACCAGCAGTTAAAAATATCACTCCACTTGAAAACACAATGCCAAGTATCGTAATTATCGCTAAAATTAGCCCAAGCAACCCCATGATAGCAGCAACAAATTCACGAGTTTCTGCATGTGTCCGTGTATTTTTATATTCAGATAAAACAGGTACAAATGCTTGCGAAAATGCCCCTTCAGCAAATACACGACGCAGTAAATTTGGTAGTTTATATGCTACGTTAAATGCATCTGTTGCCATACCAGCACCGAAGTAACTAGCCATCAGCATATCGCGTGCAAAACCAAATAAGCGAGATATCATTGTCATCCCGCTTACATTAGCTAATGAACGAAGTAGGCTTTTTTTATTTTTTGCCATCTTTATGCTCAATGATATTTGCCAATTTCTCTGGTAGCATTCTTGATAATATTGGATGACCTAAAACAAATTGATGCAATAAAGCAACCAATGCGTGCATAGCAGCCATTATGATAATTGTATGCGCTAAATAAACATGCACTACTTTTATATCATGACGCGAGGCTTTTGCCATTGGCTCCATTAGTGGAGAAATAGGAATTCCAAAAATATTGAACGGCACACCTTTAGTAATTACTAATGTCAAGCCCAATGCTGGGATTGCCAACATTAATAAATACAATATACCATGCCCACTATGTGCCAATATCTGATTCATTCGACTTAGTGAGCTATCCATTGCTGGTGCTTTATGAGTTATACGCCAAATAATGCGCACGACAACCAAAATTAATATCGCATAGCCTAACTGTAAATGAAGCCACTTAATTCCAAAGTCTCCCATGGTAAGCCCAATTAAATATTCCATTACAATCAGAAAAGCTAATGACCAATGCAATGCTCTTGCAACTGAATTATAACGAACACTAATTAAATCACTCATTTTTAATGCCTCAAAAATTAAACTGTCTCTTTATAGCGATCAGCAGGAATGTAATTTAAAACCTGTTGATGATAAACACTATCGCCAAATTGCTCTGAAATTATACTTGCAACAAACCCAGAAATCAAAATTGGTAAACAAAACTCACTTGTACTACTCATCTCTACCACCATGGCAACTGCAGTAATTGGTGATTGGGTAATAGCAGCTAAAAATCCAACCATACCCAGTAAGTAAAATTGCGCTAAATTAATACTTGGTAGAAAATGATAAAACAAATCCCCAATACCAGCGCCAATAGATAACGCAGTTGAAAAATATCCACCTGGTACACCAGCCCCGACTGATGCAAACGCACCAGCAAATTTACCCATAGCATAATACCATGGTGCTTCTGTTCCACTATCTAAAAATCCACGCGTAAATACTGAGCCATTACCAAATGAATAGCCATGTGTTAAATTACCAATTAACGCAACAATTAAGCCAAAGATAAGAGCATTTAACAAATAATGATTTTTACGCCATCTATTGATAAACCATGTCCGATTAACTGAAATAAACACGATACATTTAGTAAATATTCCGCCACTAATCCCACAAATCAGACCTACCATAATCGCAATAAATCCAACACCGCGTTCATGAACAAGGCGGCTTGGGTCAATAATACCCATATAAGAGCCACCACCGCCAAAATAATTGACAATAGTTACTGCAATCAAAGTTGCTCCAACAAGTAAACTAGCTGTTTTTGCATTAATTTTACGTACATATTCTTCAATAGCAAATATCATTCCACCAAGTGGCGTGTTGAATGCTGCAGCAACTCCAACTCCAGCACCTAGCTTAATTAATAATCTACGCTTTTGTTCACTGATACCGCGTAATTGAGCAAATAATGATGAACAAATCTGAATAGTTGGACCTTCTTTACCTAAAGAAGCACCGGCCATTATACTCATGAATGTCAAGATAACCTTACCTATTGCAGCCTTAATCGAGTAATAGCTTCGTATCTGATTATCATCAAACACATCAACTGCATATCCTTGTGGTAAGCCACTACCATCTGAGTAAGGAAAATATTTTTTGAGTAAAAAAACTGTCACAACAAATATAGTCGGGGTATAGATATACATCGCATTGCCATTATATTCAAACACATTACGGCATAACTTATCAGCAATATCAACTAAATAGGTAAATCCTGCACTTGCCAAACCAACTATGGCAGCAAGCAATAAAAATTTAACATTTAGAAAATCTTTATAGGATTTTTCTGATGATTCAATATTTTCTTGTTCTGACACTACTTACCTCTAATTCTGCCATCTTTTACTGATGCCATATTGAAAATCCCACTAATTTTTGCATAATGAACATGTGCTAGTGCACAAGCTAATCCATCGGCTGCATCACTTTGTGGTTTACCGGTTAAGCGTAAAAAATGCATGACCATTTTTTGCACTTGGTCTTTTTCTGCATGTCCATAGCCAACTACAGACTGCTTAACTTGTAATGCTGTGTACTCACTAACTGGTAAGTTTTTTAGTACACATGCACTTATCGCAGCTCCACGTGCTTGACCTAGTAGCAAAGTTGATTGTGGGTTACTATTAACGAATACCTTCTCAATGCTAACAACATTTGGCTTATAGGTATCGATAACTTCGCAAACACCAAGCAAAATTGTCTTGAGTCTATCTGGTAACATTTCATCAGATAAAGTTTGTATAACTCCTGAAGCAATATAGCCACAATCTCCGTTATCAAATTCATCAATAACACCAAACCCAGTATTTCTTAGACCAGGATCAATTCCCAAGATACGCATATGCTTTGACTAGCTAAATAAAACACAATTTTAGCATAACTATATAAGTTAAATACTCTTCAATATCTTAGACAAATATTCAAAATAGCAACTATGTACTTATGCTAAAATCAATACAAATTTTTTATCACAAAAATTACGAAATCAACAAAGCATGAAAAATATATCTTTTATTGCATTCTTATTTACTCTAGTATCTTGTGCGCAAACAACATTTGCTGCAAATGATAATTCGACAAAATATTATGCAATTTTTGACTGCGGCAGTAGTGGCACACGAATATATTTATATCAAAACGCCCACAACGAGCCAAAGCTAATTGCAGAAGAAAAAAATAATATACAGTTAGACACACATCTTGATACACCAAAAATTACGGCAAAAAATAATATTCGTAAATTAATAGCTCAAATAAAACCTATGCTGAAACAACATAACATAGATAAGAAAAAACTCCAAATAGATATATTAGCTACTGCTGGGATGCGTTATGTACCAACTGAAGTTCAAGCACAATATTATGCGCAAATTAAACAAAATCTTCTCAAGAGTGGTTATAATGTAAATCATGCACGAACGATTAGTGGGAATGAAGAAGCTATATATAGTTGGATTTCAGCTAACCATCTAAATCATATACTTGATTCACAAGATGATACTTACGGCATAATTGAAGTTGGTGGTGCATCAGCACAAATTGCATTTGCTACATCGCAAGAATCAGGCGATAATATTTACAAGATCAAAACAAATAAACAAACCTATAACTTGTATAATATAAGCTTTTTAGGTCTTGGTAAAAATAGATTATACAGCACACTCACACAAAATAATGAATCTGGAATTTGTGATGCAAAACAAGATAGTTATGCAACTTGCGAACAAGCGATCAACAAAATTATTAATACTTATCCAGAAACATCGCAAATAAAAAACATAAATGGATTTAACGAAACTAAATTCTACGGCATTGATAACGTATATAATTTCAAAGGTGCGTTAGCTGATAATTTTAGCTCAGTTAATTCATGCAAAACACTAAATAATAAAGATTGCGCAACGAATATCTATATTCGTAAGCTTATTGATACAGTAGCACCAATTAGCTTAACGCCAATTTCAAAAATCAATGGTACAACTGAAACATGGACATCAGGATATGTCTATTCTGAAATAAACAATATTACAATAACTCAATAATTAATCGAGGGCAAAATACATGTCAAACAAATTTAATTTAAGCGAACAATTAACTAAAGACGCGTTGGAATACCATCGCTTCCCTACACCAGGTAAAACGCAAGTCGTTTCAACTAAGCCAGTTACTTCACAACGTGATTTATCTCTAGCCTATTCACCAGGAGTTGCTGCTCCTTGTTTAGAGATTGCAGATAATCCAGAGACTGCATATGAATATACCAACAAAGGAAATCTAGTTGCCGTAATTAGTAATGGTACTGCTGTTCTTGGTCTTGGGAATATTGGTGCTATAGCTGGTAAGCCAGTAATGGAAGGTAAAGGTATTTTATTTAAAAAATTCGCTGGAATTGACGTATTTGATATTGAAGTAGATGAAACTAATGTCGATAAATTTGTTGATGTGGTTGCAGCATTAGAGCCTACTTTTGGCGGGATTAATTTAGAAGATATCAAAGCTCCTGAATGTTTCGAAATTGAAAAACGCTTAAAAGAGCGCATGGATATCCCTGTGTTTCACGATGACCAACACGGTACAGCAATCGTTGTAGCTGCTGGGATTATCAATGGACTTGAATTAGTTAATAAGAAAATTGAGAACGTAAAAATCGTTCTATCTGGCGCAGGTGCGGCAGCTATTGCATGTTTAAATTTATTGGTTAGTTTAGGAGCTAAAAAATCAAACATTTTTGTATGTGATTCAAAAGGTGTAGTTCATACTGAGCGAGACAACTTAGATGAATCAAAGAAAATGTACATCCAAGAAACACACTATCGCACACTAGAAGATGCGATGGAACATGCAGATATTTTCCTTGGGCTTTCAGGACCAGGCACAGCCACACGCGAAATGATTGTTAAAATGGCAAAAGACCCACTAGTATTTGCACTTGCAAATCCTACACCTGAAATCATGCCAGAAATAGTTCAAGAAGCACGCCCAGATGCAATTATGGCTACAGGTCGTAGTGATTATCCTAATCAAGTAAATAATGCACTATGTTTCCCATACATCTTCAGAGGCGCACTAGATGTAGGCGCTACTACTATTAATGAAGAAATGAAAATTGCTACAGTAAAAGCAATTGCAGAACTAGCAAAAGAAGAACCCAATGAAATGGTGACTAACGCATATGGTGGGCAAGAATTACGCTTTGGTCGTGAATACCTGATTCCTAAACCATTAGATCCGCGTTTGATAATTACTATTGCTCCAGCTGTTGCCAAAGCCGCAATGGATAGTGGTGTGGCTAAGCGCCCAATTGAAGACTTTAATGCATACCATCACACGTTACAGCAGTACATGTTTAAATCAAGTATGGTAATGCGTCCTATATTTAATGCGGCTAAATTAAATCCTAAACGTATCGTAATTTGTGAGGGTGAAGAAGAACGTGTATTACTTGCAGCATCTGAAGTTGTTGCATTAGGCATAGCTAAGCCAATTTTAGTGGGTCGCCCATTTGTTATTGAAAAACGTATTGAGAAACTTGGTTTAAAAATTAAGCCAGAAGTTGATTTTGAAATCGTCAATACTGAGCATGATCCACGCTATAAAACATTATGGCAGCAGTATTATGAAATAATGAAACGCAAAGGTATTACCGAAGAAACAGCCAAAGATCATATGCTCTCTCGTCACACATTGATTGGTTCAATGTTACTTAGAAATGGCGAAGTAGATGGTATGATTTGTGGGTTATCTGGTCGCTATCACAATCATTTAAGTACTATCAAAGAAATCATTGGTTTTGATAATGAGTCTAAAATTGCA
>RXKI01000122.1:0-169 GCA_003962895.1 Neisseriaceae bacterium | reverse complement strand
CTTTAATCCTGCCAAGTGGCACACTATTCATTGCAGATACTCATATTAATGAAAACCCTAGTGCAGAAGAGCTTGCAATCATCACTAGCATGACAGTAAATATGGTTAAAAAATTTGGTATTGAGCCACGAGTAGGTTTAATTTCACACAGCAATTTTGGCTCACACAT
>RXKI01000125.1 GCA_003962895.1 Neisseriaceae bacterium | reverse complement strand
TGGGTTCGTGGTCGCAGGCATAGATTGGATGGACCTGCTGTAATTATTGGCAATAAACAATATTGGTTTGAGAATGGAGAATTCAAACAATGTATTACCAATTAAGACTAAAAGAAACAGAATATGCAAATTTTTATATAAATAAAAATAAATTGTATTACACAGAAATATGGAAAAAAAATAATTCATATCATAGAAGAAAAGGGAAGCCAGCTTGTACATGTACAAATGGAAACCAAGACTGGATTGTATGGGGGAAATTACACAGAGCATACGACAAACCTGCTCGCATAGACGCAATTGGTAAATTTTGGTTTAAAAAAGGAAAATTTCATAGAGAAAAAGACAATCCTGCTGTCGTGATGCACAATGGAACGAAAGAGTGGTATAAAGATGGACTTAAACATCGAGAAAATGATTTACCTGCTGTAATAAATGACTTTATAAATTACAAAGAATGGCATTTCAAAGGATTTTTGCATAGAGACAACCACAAACCTGCTATAGTTTCAAAAACGCAAGAACAATTTTGGTTTAAAGGACAAAGATATTTAAAAGTTGAAAATCAAACATTCCATACAGTTCAAGACAGGAGCATAATTAAAGAATGTGATCTTGAATTTTTAGAGTTACATTCTATAAACAATGAGCCATCTATTGTTTATGAAAATGGAACTAAAGAATGGCATTGTCTTGGCGATTTGCATAGAGACGGAAATCCAGCAGTTGTTTATTCGAACGGAGATTGTGAATATTGGAGAGTAGGTCTAAGACATCGAGACGATGGTCCAGCTATTATTTACGGAGACAAACAATATTATTTTAAATGGGGAAAAATAAATGGATAATATTTTGTTTACATGCATGGTTTTAGGCATAACTTATTTTTTGATTTTTTTCTTAGCTAGAGAAAAAGAAGAATCTATATTCAAATATAAACAAACAATAGAAAATGGAGTAATTGAAAATTACATATATGTCACAGACCACCCTTTTATATCTGGAGAGCCTTCTTACGTTCTCCACAGCAAGAAAGACGAACCAGCGATAATTTACCCAAGTGGGACAAAAGAATGGTATTTTTATGGGAAGCTGCATCGTCTAGAAGGTCCAGCAATTATTCATCAAAATGGAGATAAAGAATGGTGGTATCATGGCAAAAGACATAGAAACAATGGTCCTGCTTTAATCTGTGGCAAAAAACAATATTGGTACGAACATGGCGAATTCATAAAACAGAAAGACTAAGATGTCAGACCCATTAAAACACGTCTTAAAACTTTTTTTGATTTGCATTGTTTCATTTTGTGGGCAATTGTATATTGGCATTGATTATTTTATTTCTTATTCATTTTTATACCTTTCTACTATATCTTTGCCAGAACGTTTAGCAAAATTATTTGAAAATAAAAGTAAATTAGCTTTTATCAGTCCACATGTTTGTAGAAATGCTGAAAAAACTGTTTGGATGGGAAGTTTAAATTTAAGAAAAAAAATCCCAACGCTTTCTTTGCCTTACACTACTTTCTTTAGAAAATTTTTCACACATAGAAGAAATGATCTTCCTGCTGTGATTTATTCAAATGGAGACAAAGAATGGTGGTATTTAGGAATGAAACACAGAGAAAAAAAGCCTGCCGTGATTCGAGCAAACGGAGATCAAGAATGGTGGCATAGAGATGAATTAATTTACATAAAATATGCTAATGGGACTAAAGAATGGTATCTCGAAGGGCAGTTGCACAGAGAAGACGCTCCTGCTATTGAATATGCAAACGGAGATCAAGAATGGTGGCGTTTTGGGAAAAGACACAGAGTAAGAGGACCAGCAATAATTATTGGGAATAAAAAATATTGGTATGTTAATGGAGAATTTTTGAATGATTAAAATTAGATTCAATCTAATGAGAGGCAAAAACTTCAAAAAATGGGCAATTTACGAAGACGGAGAAAAAACCTACATTGACCCAGAAAAATATAATTTAACATTAATTAATTGCACATTAAAAAATAATTTTGAAAAAGCAAAAAAGATATTTGAAGGACAAAACAAAGATATATGTGCATGGATTGAATGTGAAAAAATTATAAAATCTAAAAAGAAAACAATAGATTTAAAAAATAGAATAAGATATAATCCTAAAATTAATCCTTTTTGGACTAATTGCAAAGAACAAAACATTGATGGGTTTTTCTTTGAAAAGATAGTAACATTCGGAAAACAACTCGGGAGCTAAAATGCCACTTTCAAAAGAAATAGAAAAATTTAAAAGAAAAGCCTTAGAAGAAATTCTTGAAAAACTTACAGAATCCCAAAGAAATACATTTCAAAAATTATTTCCCAAAGAAGTACCAGAAAACAAACTTTGTGAAGTTTACGATTTATGTGAAAGAACTTTAATTGAAAATAAAAAGGTTTGTTTGGAGGTGTTTAATGATAAAAATTAAAAACTTAAAAAAAGAAGATGTCGGTAGAAATGTAATTTACAATAGAGCTTTTTGTAAAATTGAATTTGGAAAACTTTCTTCTTGGAACGACAAATATATATTTGTCAGATTCAAAGGTCCAAACGGGGAAGCCTGTGAAGAAGAAGATGTCAGCTTTGAATTTCCAGATTACTCCAACCAATAGTCTACAAATTCTATTTCCAAAACATCTCTTGGAAACTTAGTACCATCTTTTAGTTCAGGGTCTAAGCTAGTCTTCCATTTTTCTTTTATCCTTCTCATAATTTCTTCATTTTGAGTGAAGAAAATTTCTACAGGACATGTAGTTATATCTTCTTTTATAATTTTAAGACCTGTTTGTTTGATTAGGTCTCGATAAAAAGTAAGAGGATCAAGAACTTGTTGAGCAAATTCTTCTTTCAAGCCCATTGCAAAAATTTCATCTTTTGTGAAAACTAAATGTAAAAAAGCCTTATTCCTCTGTTTATAAAGATGAGTGCCATGTCTTGAAGTCCAAGGATGACATCTAACAGCTATCCTACAATTTTCACTCTTAATGTTCTTGACTTGTTCAAGAACAAGCAAAGGATCAGAAGAATGATCTAAGACATCATTTAAAAGAATGAAATCATAATTAGAATTTAAAGCAACTTCATCAAAATTATCTGTTAGAAAGAAATTAGGCTTAGTTTTTTACTCCCCACTCAAAGACCTCCCGACCCATTTCGAGCCACATTTCGAAAAGCGTCTCCTTCTTTGATCTTGAGAAAACACGAGCTAAGTC